>JANYBL010000080.1 GCA_025360815.1 Burkholderiales bacterium | reverse complement strand
TGTAATGAGAGTTTCAAAAAGCAAAGTAACAATGTTGAGTCTGGCTGTTGCAGCTGTATTTGCAACTTCCGCTCAAGCAACCGTTAATTTGGATACAGGCTTGACCGCCGCAACCTATGCAAAAGAAATTTCCAGCCTGGTTGGCGTGACAAACGTTGCTAACGTACTTGACGTTACAGCCAAACTTGGTTTCGGTGTTGTTGCAACTCAAGACCGTTATATTCGTTTCGATTTGACTGGAGCAACATTTGCCGCGCCAATCGTTATCGGTACCAACTTGGTTGCAACGCCAGTATTTAATTCTTCTACCGTCGTATCTGGCGGCCAAGTCGGTGATGCTTACGTTATTTTCCAAGTAAACGGTGCTGGCCAATTGGCTACTGACACATTTACATTCGCAATTCCAGCCATCAAATTTGCATCCACCTCGACAAACGTAAACGTTCAATACCGTTTGTTCCAAGATGCCGCATCGGCTAACGGCGTTGCTGGTGTTCCAATCACAAATGATGGTCGTTTGCTTGCCAACAAAACAGGTACTTTAGTTGGTTTCAAATCAGCAATTGACACAACATTCGCTGCTGCTCGCACAGAGTACGAAGCCGCAACAACAAACTTCACCAAGTTTGCTGATGGTGGTTTGGGTGCGCCTGGCGTTGCTGGTCAGGCTGCTGCTGCAACCGATCTGATTGCTGTTGCCGGTACGATTGCAACATACGCGCTAGCGTCGGGCGTTATCTTGGATGCAACCAGCACACCACTGGTTAATATCAACCAAGTTTTGGCAGCCACGAGCAAAACAGTGTTAACAACCAATGCAACGACTGGTTTCTCCACAACCGGAACTGCTGGCTTTACATCGAACACGCTCAACTGTGCCGTATTAGGCACATTGGGTACAGTCGCTGCAACTGGCGCGAACATCGGCTACGCAACAGGCAACACCGCATTGACCAGCGCAACTTCGCTTTGCTACCAAACGGATGGCACAACGAATTTGGTTGATCAGGACATTTCTGGTTCATTCAACTATGTTTACCAAGCTGGTTACAGCGGCGCTGCATCAACAACGCCACAAGTTGTTGGCTTATGGCGTCGTGACGGTGTTGAGCTCCAGTCCCCATGGTTCACAACTACCACTGGCTACATCAGCCGCTTCTTCTTGACCAATACTGGTTCGGTTGATGCAGTTTGTAGCATCAAAACATGGAATGCAGCTGGTACCGTTACTCCATCAGTTACATCCGTTACAGTACTCGCTGGAACACAGTTGTTGGTCCCTGCAGTTAGCGCATTGCCAACTACTCCATCAGGTCCATATGCAACTCGCTTCATCTGTGCCGCACCGTCGGTATCAATGCAAGGCAACTACGTGTTGACCACACCAAATGGCTCAGTTGCCATCGGTGGCATGATTCGTCCAGGCACAAACTAACCAAACGGTTAGTTGTTGCTTAGGTACTGTTAGTCATAAAAAGGGACGCTTCGGCGTCCCTTTTTTTTGAAGTATTTTTCCGCAACCCATTGAATGACTAATTTGAATCCTACTCCACCCGCATCATTGTCGCCGCAAACAAATGCTCAGAATGCACTCCTCCGCGCGGAGCAATTCGCTGAAGCAGGTGATCCTGACGCGGCGCTGCGGCTGCTTGACCCGGTTGATCCTCGTTTGCTACAAGGTGTTTTAGCCGGCAAGCGTCTTTTTTTGATGGGGCGCAGTTATCTGGAGCTTAAGCAACCAGAGCTCGCCATAGAACCTTTGGCGCAAGCCGTAAACCTGCAAAAATCCAACCCTAACTACCGCATTGCCTACGGCGCTGCCCTACACTTAATGGGCAGGCTTGCGGAAGCAGAGAAAAATTACCGCGAGGCAATCCGCCTCGCTCCGACGGCAGAAAATCCACCCTTTAACCTTGGCAAGGTTTTAGCCGATCAAGGCAACATCGATGGGGCAAAACGCGCCTATCAACTCGCCATTTCCCGCAACCCAAGATACACGATGGCCATGGTGGCATTGGCAGAGATGATGATTGCCCATGCAGAATTAAATGCTGCAAATGAATGGTTGCAAAAGGCATTGGCCATTGAGCCAAAGCTTGCGCAGGCATGGAATGCACTTGGCAAACTGGTCGAGCGCACGGGGAAGTTTGCAAATGCAGGTACACACTATCAAAAGGCCGTCGACTGTGAAGCGAGCTTCGCGGAAGGTTGGTATAACTTAGGTCGAATGAAAGGCCACGAAAAAGATCTCGCTAGCGCCAGTGATTGCTTAAGCCGCGCGCTAAATTTGGAACCCCAAAATGAACAATATCGCTTCATGCGCGGTGTGTTTGATAGTACTGCGGTAAGCGACGAAGCGGCCGCGAGCGATCAGCGCGTACCTGATAGCTATGTCAAGCAAATTTTTGACCAGTACGCCGACACCTTTGATAAAAACTTGGTTGAAGATTTGGCCTACAACACGCCGACATTGTTATGCGATATGTTGATGCCTTTTATAACGAACACCACCACCGCTGTTGACGATCCAAAGGGTCCAGGCGACCATTCTGCTCTCGACTTGGGCTGTGGCACCGGACTCATCGGAGGGCTAATCGCAAAAGAATGTGCCAGTTTGGTCGGTGTTGATCTTTCACCAAAAATGCTCGAAAAAGCAAAAGCACGCGGCTACAGCAGCTTGGTCGTCGCCGAGATCGGCGCGTTTCTGGCCCAAGCTGCACCCCGATCCTACGATCTAGTAATCGCAGCGGATGTATTCGTTTATATCGGCAATCTCGCAAGCGTTTTTATAGAAACCTCTCGGGTCACGAAAGCTGGCGGCATCTTCGCTTTCTCAGTAGAATCTCTGAATGCAATAACGCTCGCCAATTCAGATGCAAATATGCCACCCGCACAAAGTGCAGGCTTTAAACTGTTGCCCAGCGGACGTTTCGCACATAAGGAGGCTTATATTCAAGAGCTCGCCCGTCAAAGCGCTTTTGAGATACGGGCTACTGCAAATTCAGTGCTGCGAACCGAGGCTGGTGAGCCGATCTGGGGAACCTTATTTGTGCTCCAAAGAACATAATCTGCCGATTCAAATTGACCCGCGCAATCTCAACGAATTGTTTTCAAAATTGCACGGGGCGCTCAATAGAGCTGTGAACTGTTAGTCCTTGCTAAGGTCATTCGTCGATTTCCCGAATCGCATCATCGCCCTTTGCGTTGCGCGGTACTCACCGTACTTAATAAAATCAGCGAAGTAGGCAACTAAGCCCGCGCCATCGGGTGGTGTTTGCGGCGGAAACTTCATCTTTTCTGTCCACAAATAGTCGATCGCTGACTGCAACGCGGCATACTGCCTAGCGGCCGTTTGTGCTTGCGCAGTATTATTTTTACCTATTGCCAAGCGCTCCGACACTTTGTGGCCAACCATGATTTCCAAGTTGCTCTGACCGTGCTCCACCAATATCGCGGCAATACGGTCACATGCTTCAAAGCGTCCCGATGGCAACTTTCCGTCCGGGCTTGGCGCGCACATTTGTGAGACCCGCTTGTAAGGCGGCAGCGTAATGGCGCCTGCTATCGCAAACGCAGCGGCTTCGGCATCTCCTTGGTTGGTCTCCGCATCAACAACGGCATTTGTGTAGCGAAATGCCGTGGCAGTGGCCTCTTTATAAAACCAATTCGATGTCTTGCTTTCGGCGGCTTTTTCCAAATATGTTTGCGCGATGTCATTATTTGATGAACTAAACTCACGCGCAGCCATAATGATCCAGCCCGTTATATTGCTAGGGTCGCTTTCCGCAAAGGCACGAACTGCGTCGCCAGCGCCAACGGCGTCATCGCTACTACAGGCCGATTTGCTGGGAAGCGCCAAACACAATATCGCAATTTGGAAATCAACGAAACCGCTATTTTTTTTGTCCGCCAGTTGCTTTGCACGCCCTAGCGCCGCCAACTGCAAATCATCTTTTTGCGCCTCACTGCGCATCTCGTCATTTTTTACGTTTGCGTCGCGCACATATTTTGCCGATAAAACGAGTGCAATCGGATCGTCTGAAACAGACATCGTTTGGAGCGCCGACCTTGCGATGCGCTCAATTACCGCGGCGCGCAGGCGCCCGACTGGTTTCGCAGATTTTCCAACGTCCCCGTCGCTTGCGCGGGCAGTCAATATAACGCCGCTGCCATTCTCTTTTGGGTCAGCTGCGACGCACCTTGTTACGGTTGCCAGTAAGCACATAACCAATACGGGGGGGGCGAAAAACAGCGCCCGCATGTACAAGCTGCGACAAATAGCCAAAACGATCCTCCCGCATATAAAAAATTAACCCAGCACCTAATGGACAGCAAGATGTGACGGGCGTGTGTAAAAGATGTAGAAAGTATAGAAAGTGTAAACGGCAGTGCAATTTTGCGCTGTGGCCGACAAAATTCAGCCCCGTAGCGCTACACTGTTTTGTTGAAGTTCAAGTCAAATGTATTTTTGCAAAAAAGTAGTTTAACCACTACAAATAGTCTAACGACGTCGGCATGAATAATTATGAATTTATTGCATTTTTTTCCGTTACGGCATTGTACTGTTTTTGCCAGCGTAAGTTTGTTGGCCCTCGGCTCAAATTTATTGGCCGGGCAAACGCTACAACCCTCCTCCAACTCCGTTACGGCAACCTATAACGTCGCGGCACCTGAAACCTCAAACCCTTTCGCCATCACGGACGACCCTGTACCACTCGCCGATGCGGTCATCCGCGAACTACGCCGGGGTGGTTATGTGCTCTATGTTCGCCATGGTGCAGTACAGCCTGGCTCGACCGATAGGCGCACCACCAACGAATGGTGGAAAAATTGCGCGGTCACACAGAGCTTGGCACCCTCGGCACTGCCACAAGCGCAGGCTATTGGAATTGCCTTGCGTAACCAAAATATTGCAATAGATGAAGTGCTTTCCAGTGAATTTTGTCGGACTTACGATACGGGGCTTTTTATCGGGCTGGTTGCGCCCAAACGCGTGGCCGCGTTAAACGCCAGTACCGCCTTTGATAGCCAACAAAAAACGCCTGCCGAACAGTCCGCCGGGCTACAGCAATTGCTCTCGGCGCCAGTTGCAGCGGGAAAAAACAGGTTGCTAATCGGCCACACCGTTTCGGCGACAGCTGTACACCCCGTATTGAGCATTTTGACCGAAACACAGACAGCAATTTTTAAACCGTCGACGAACACAGTTGGCACTGCCGGCGGGTTCCAGTTTGTGACGATCCTCACTCCTGGTCAATGGCAATGGCTTGGCAAGCAAGCCGTGCCTGAAACACGCAATTCAACGGTGGCAACCACCGCGCCGCAGGTGACGCAGCCTGTGCAGCCTCCACCGTTTCAAGCACCTGTCATTAACCCTGCCCGCGAACTAAAGGGCGTAGCACTTGTGCAAGCGTTGCGCAAAGGGGGATTTAACCTCTACATGCGGCATGCCAACTCGACCATCGGCACGGATCAGGATTTGCTCAAGATGCCGATGTGGTGGGAAAACTGCGCGATCCAACGCAACATCAGCGATATCGGCCGCGATCAAGCGCGGAAAGTCGGGAACGCGCTTATCGCGTTGCAGATCCCCGTCGGCGACGTCAAGACATCACAATTTTGTCGCGCCCGCGACACCGGACATTTAATGAATCTAGGCGCGTTAGACGTAACCGAAGAGCTCAACCATGTCATCGGCCAGCGCAACGGCACGAGTGCGGATGCAATGCGCTTCGCGTTGCTGGCCACTGCGACGCCACCGGGAACCAATGTGCTGATGATCTCTCATACCCATGGTTCACAACGGCCAGAGGAACGGGTGATGGGGCAAATGACGGAGGCCGAAATCGTGGTGTTCTTACCAGACGGCAAAGGTGGCAGCGAACCAATTGCCCGCATCCCGCCCGCAGAATGGGATAATCTGTTGACACTCATTAACCCTAGCTCCACGACAAATCCTACAAAGAAATAAGCCATGACAACATTTATTGACGACACCGGCACCAGTAAACGCAAGGCTAGACGGGGGTTTTCAGCGAGTTACTTGAACCCTACCGCAGGCTTTACGCTGCTTGAAATGCTGGTGGTGATGGTGATTATTGGTATGTTGGCGGCGTTTATTGGCCCAAAGTTATTTGGCAATGTCGAAAAAGCAGCAATCACGGCAGCCACCGCGCAAGTAAAATCGATGCGCAGTACCATCGAAATATTCAGGCTTGATGTCGGGCGCTACCCGACGGCGCAAGAAGGCTTGGCGGTTCTTAACAAAGCACCCATTGATGCGCCCTCGGCCGCCCGCTGGCGCGGGCCTTATTTGGACGATGCCGTGCCGCTAGACCCGTGGAAAACCCCCTATCAATACAGCGTGCCTGGCGCGAACGGCCAGCCCTTTGCGCTCTATTCTTATGGCGGTGATAGCAAGCGCGGTGGCGAGGGTGACGCAGCCGATATTGGAATACTGCCACCGAATTAAGCGGATGTTTGCTTGTGGTTAGGTGTGGTTGCGCATGGTTGATGCGCCAGTCGTATTATGTCGAATTGATTGGATGCCGCTTTAATTTTTCATCAAGAAGACACTAGCACTGGCGCGGCGTTTGGGCCAAAAATGCTTCAAAACCCTCGCCGAATCCAGCGATGACCGCAAGATACATGCGCATTTAATCCTGCCGTGTTGACGCTAAAAATGGCAATGGGTTTGAGCGCTCATGAATTTTTAAAGACAGTGAACGCTCGCAACAACACATGAGCCCACGACCGATGAAAATACATCAACGCCTGGTCATGATTTATTTGGTTGCCACTTCGGCCATGGCGTCGGACTGTCCCCAACCCGCTCGTCTTAATGACGACTAGGAAGTCACCGCAAATGTGCAGGAGGCGGGCTTCGATGCTTTCGCGCTGTGCGCGGTGCTGGCTGAGATTGACAGTGACAAAAATGCAAACAACCTGCACGCAATATTGGTGGCGCGTCGGAGCCAACTCATTGCCGAGCGTTATTTCACTGGCCGCGACAAGCCAGTGGGAGATTGGTTTGAACGCGAAAAAATATTTGGCGCAAGCGATTTGCACGATATGCGCTCGATCAGCAAGAGCGTGGTGGGGTTACTGATTGGCATCGCACGCGAGCAGGGAAAATTGGGCGCGCTCAACACACCCACACTCGATTTTTATCCGGAATACCGCAACCTCAGCACCCCGGCGCACCAAGCTATTACTGTAGAACATTTGTTGACCATGACATCAGGGCTTGAGTGGGATGAGTCCGGCACTGGCGCACGTTTTGGCAACAATGAAACACGCCTGAGCCTCGCTTGGGATCGTGATCGCTATGTGTTGTCGCACCCTATCGCTGCGTCGCCGGGTAAACGCTGGGTCTATAACGGTGGCGGCACAACATTGCTCGCTGACGCGTTACGACAAAACACGTACTTGTTCAGACCTTCCTTGATTTAATAAAAAATTATTCCATCTACATTCTTTAAATTTTCAACATAAATAGCGCCACCTACACACCTGTCAGAGTTGACAGGTGTTTTAAAAAAGAGAATCAGTCAAGATACGTATGGGTTTTTGGAACCGTACGAACAAGTAGCCAACCTCTATTTTTCCCAGATTGATATGGCTGTAGGGTCAGGGCGCAGAAATGTGGAGTGTGACTACTACTATTCTGGCACTGACAGCGGGGGCGGCAGTACAGGCGCGACCGCCGATACAGATGGCGGAAGCGGAAGCGGAAAAACCCAAACCGCAGCGCAAATACGTTTGGCAAAGTGCTTGGAGTCAAGGACAAGGTATGCCCTCTTGAGTTGCACACAAAAATACATCGACAAAAATAAGTCGATGAAAAAACACCAACAAGAAATTCATTACGATCAATATGGAGCCTGCATGCAAGCACGCCATTTTTTGAAATCTAAAACAGCCTAGACTATTTTCTTTATTGGGCTTGTTGTTTTGGTACTGTATTTTACGTTGACAGGCAAACCGAAGCATTCTGAGTTTGTGCAAAGCGGGGTATCAACTGTCACGCAAGGGAAAGCGCCATTGCCCAATCTCCGGGAGCCTAGCTTGCGGACGCCGTCGTCCGGTAACCCCACTAACATCACCTATTTACCCGGGGTGGCAAGGCCGACTAGAGTCACTGAAGGCAATTTGATGGCGTTTGAAAACCTCAAAAACAAACGCTGGTGGCTTTATGCCAGAAGCGAGCTGGAAGCCAACTGGCTTGACCGCTATGGTTATCCGACGCCTACTCAAGAAGAATGGCTGGAAAAATCATCTGACGCGGATTTGACAGCGCTGGTCGCGGCGGGTGATTTGAATGCAAAGGTGATTCAAGCCGTGCGTGAGACCAAAAAACTATTTTTGGCAGGTGCTTATGATCAGATGCAGGCAAGAGCGAGCCATTCGCAGTTTATTATGGCGGAGGGTGGGCCTTATCAAGCCTTGGCGACCATGAGAGGGTATGGCGATCTGTTGCAAACGTATTCGGATCTTCCGGAGGAACAGAAAACAGAAGCAGCCCGTAAGGCGTTGCGTGATCTCGATGTTGCCCAACAAATTGCAAGCGGCTTTTTATTAGCTTATGGTGATCGAGAAGCTCAGCGTGTGGCTTATCATATGTTGGGTATCATTTTGCAACAATCTGATGCCAGACTAAAGGCGCCAGATTTGCCCGCGACGTCTGTCATGAATGCATTTGCAGGAACCGCGAGATTGCGTGAGTATGACGGCAAGCCACCTTTGGTTGTTGTGCCACGCCCATTCCCACCGTTTGGCAAGTCTGAATCGAAGATGATTTATGAGCGGTATTAGCGGATTGTGAATCATTCCGGGCAAAAATGATTGGAGCAATATGAAAGACTACAAATGCTTGTCAAAATAAATCGGATCAACCCTAAAGAGCTCGCCAGCATGGGGGCAGCCCTATCGCTTGTTTTGTACTTGATATGGCTGCCTGTAGCGTTGGTGCAAGTTGCGCTGGAAAGTCGCCATCTAAGCCAGATTTTTTTGCTGCTGCTAGTGGCGATATTCTTGGCTGCGCTGGTACCGCTGATTGGCTGGCTCCTGTTTGCTTTTTTGGGGATGGCGTATAACTACATCGCCAAACGATGGGGTGGCGTGACGATTGAACTATCCAACCTGCCCGTGTTTGATACTACTAAAAATGGGCCCCCGAAAAATCAAGTGCAGCCGCAGGCAGTGCCGGGCACAGCTCCCAACGTTGAGGTCTCGCAAGTCTGATAGGCCGGTTCGTACAGACTATTGATATAGATTGTCTGAATCGCTGCCGGCAAAATCAATTGGCGATGATGGATGCGCCGCAGTGGCAGTTTGGGCGGCACGCGGCGCATGGCCAAGGCGGCGGCCCACCTGGTGGATCATGTTATCCCGAAAGTACCGGTGCGCCAGTGGGCGCTCTCGTTCCCGATTCCCCTGCGCAGCCTCTTTACCGTCCACCCCGAATTACTCGCCCCAGTATTGCAGATCATCCATCGGGCGATTGCCACGTTTCGCATTGGCCAGACCGGCATCAAGCGCGATCAGGCCGCCACCGGTGCTGCCGACCGCATTAAACAACGCCGCACGCTGCACGGCATCCGTTGCCGGTGGCTGAGAATTTACTGAATCGCCCGTTCAGACCCACCGCCCCGAATCGGCTTTGGGTGGCCGACATTACAGATATTCCGACGAATGAGGGCTGTTGACCGAGGGCTGTTTCTGGCCGCGATCAAGGATTTATACACAGGCGAGATCGTTGGTTGGGCAATGGATAGGCAGATGACCAAGGCGTGTCAGCAGCCGCAGGATGCGCGTGATGATCTTGCCCAGTAGCGTTTCCAGCGCCGCAGGAGTGGGTGCACTGGCGGGGTGGAAGATGGGTGCGGCGGGTGCGGGCGTGCTCTCGTCTGTGCTGCCTGCGGTGTCTACGGCATCCAGATTGCCATACACGCCATCGAGCACCAGCGCATGCAGATGAATGTTCAGGTTCGCGGCTGAGCCGAAACGCTGGATGAGCGTGACCGCGCCGGTGGCGGCCTGATCGCGCTTCTGGCCGGTCTG
>JANYBL010000023.1 GCA_025360815.1 Burkholderiales bacterium | reverse complement strand
AGGGCTATCCTCGCAGACCTACAGCAACTGGGTTGTTCGCGCCCGTGCCGGCAAGCTTGTCACGGTTGACACCCGCCGCATACAACCGGTCAGCGAACTACAAGCCGAAGTCAGTCGCCTCAAGCGCGAACTCGCCATCGCCTGCGAGGAGCGTGACATCCTAAAAAAGCCACCGCGTACTTTGCGAAAGTTGCCAAGTGAAGTACGCGTTTATCGATGAGAAACTGGCCCAAGCAAGCAACTCCCACCGGCTAGGCATCCTCTGCCGCATGCTCTCGGTATCGCGCTCAGGCTACTACGACTGGCTGGATCGGTGTCAACAACCTAACCCCGGCACGGTTGCTCTGGACATCGCTGCCCGTGCCGCCCATGCGCGTGGTCGTGAAGGCTATGGTGCCCTTCGGCTACGTACCGAACTTGCCGAAATGGGCTTTACCCGCTCGCTATCGGCGGTGAAGCGCTTGCGTAAACGACTGGGCTTGTATTGCAGGCACAAGCGTCGCTTCGTCCGCACGACCGACGGCAATCACAGCCTGCCGATTGCACCAAACCTCTTGGAACAAAGGTTCGATCAATCGAGCGCACCGAACCAAGTCTGGGTGACCGACATCACCTACGTGCCGACCGATGCAGGCTGGCTGTACGTTGCCGCGATTAAAGACCTGTTCAGCAAGAAGATTGTTGGTTGGGCGATGGCTGATCACATGCGCGTCAGCTTGGTTTCGCAGGCGTTGTTGACAGCTGTGGATGGCGGTGAAGCAGGAACGACCGCCCAGCGGTCTCATTCACCACAGCGACCGGGGCAGCCAGTATGCGAGCCACGAGTATCGACAGCTTCTCATACAGTTTGGCATGAAGGCATCGATGAGTCGTCGCGGCAATTGCTACGACAACGCGCCGATGGAGAGCTTCTGGGCGAGCATGAAGAAAGAGCAAGTGCATCATCGCCACGACCAGACGCATGCCGAGGCCAAGGCGGATAGCTTCGATTACATTGCGTGCTTCTACAACACCATTCGCCGACACAGCGCACTGGGCAATCAAAGTCCGCAAGATTTCATGGCATCATTGAGCGCAAATAAGTCAAACCAAAATGCAATCTGAGATATCCTTCAACCCCCTGATTTCATGGTGTCCGTAAAAGTGAGCCAGTCCAAGATTGCAATGCACAAAAAATAAAACGAACCGTACTCTCATTTTTCAATGAATGCGTTTGAATTTACGCTAATTGAATGCCCGTTTAATAATGTAATGTCGAGCGACGGATGAGGGCGGGACCGACACACAACATTTATGAATGCTGCACACGGCATGATTACGGATATTCAGAATACGAGCGTATAAAAGTTTTCAACAATCCTGATGCGCAGCCCAACAAAAAAAGACTTTGTTTTAGAAAAATGTCATCGATTTAGAAAGTCAACGTCTAAACTGCTCGTAAGTACTTGATTTTGGTGGGACGTGAAGGACTTGAACCTTCGACCAAAGGATTATGAGTCCTCTGCTCTAACCAACTGAGCTAACGTCCCACAACCTCACAAGCAGGATTGCTATTATAGCCAAAGCGCCAGCCTGGCTGATAACTCAATTGCGGAATGTCATTATTGCCTTGCCATTCCCAGACCGACGTGGAACGGATGTTCGCGAATGGCTGACCAAGTCCTAATCAAATGTACCGCCCTGAGAAGGCTAGATCATCTCTGCCAAATCAAACGCCAAGGACCATTTCACAAAAAATTCATTCTGCTTGCGTTCATAGGCGTTGGCCGGGTTCACAGCTCGGGATTGTGTGTAGCCAACATAAAAATTCGTTCCCAAGCCGCGCCGGTGGCTATACACAACGGACGCGACTTCGTTTTTATCGAACGGGCTTACTTGGCTTTGCCCGCTATTTTGGCCGACATTTTTGAACAATGAAGGCGCACGCCGAGTGCTGTTGTGCTGGCCAATAATGCGCAGCGTATCTCGCGCGGTGAAATGATAGACCGATTTTAATTGTACGGCGCGTTCGAGCAAAATGCGATTCGACCCAAAAGCAACTGGCTCAATAGAATTGATCACCGCGTTATCAATTCGCGACTCGATTTCCCAGCGATCACTTAAGCGAACGCTGCCAGAGAGTGCGTAGGAATACCCCTTACCAACCCGATTGTTCGCGACATCACCGCGATCGCCCACCAATAATTCGGCAAAGAAGTTGGTCAACACGCGGCCGGGGTTGGACTCAATATTGATGTAAAACTGGTCAAGCTTCAGCGGCGCGCCAGCAGGCTGAAAACGCACTAAATTGTTGGTCCGTAATGATAAGTACATGCTTGTATTGCGTGGCAACGATAAATATAAACTTGGATTTGCTTGCTGCTCCAACAAACGGCCATCGGCATCTACTTTGCGGCCAGCATTCAATTGCGGCTGGATTTCGATGAATGGGCCGATATCACGAAATTTATAATTTAGATTCTGATAAGCATTGGTATAGCCGGCTTGGGAGAAAAAGCCATTGTCGTTGCGAAACCCTTTGCCCACATGTTCCACACCGCCCGAAAAATTCCACTTAGTACCGTTGATGTAATAATCGAGTAGAGCGGCTTCGTCATTGCGCGGTGTTCCGAGCGCAATGGAGCCTTGATTGCGTTCATCGTGCGTTGCGCTGACTATAATCTGCCCCCGTACGCGCGATTCGCCATTGGGGCGCAACACAAAATCCACGCCGCCAACCCGGTTATAAAGAGGCTTATTTTCTGCCGAAGTTTCATAAGTTCGATCGCTCAACAACCCGCCGACAGACCATTTGCCCAAATCCATGCGGCCACGCGCTATCGTCACTTGTGATTTTGTATCCTGTGTTGCGAAATTGGTGTTGAGTGCACCCGGCAAAAAAATTAATCCTTTGCCATCATCGCGCACCGTTAAAAAAATAAAATCAGTGGTGTCGCTGCGCTTGGTCAAACGCGTTCCCCACGCTGGGTCGGTGATCGAGCGGGTATAAATCGCGCCCCCAAACGGCGTCGAAAGAATATCGGCACCTTCTAGAAAGAACGGGCGTTTTTCAGGGAAGAACAATGCAAATTGTGCATTCGATGCGAGCTGCGGTGCATCAAGCTCAACTTGTGAAAAATCGGGATTGATCGTGACATCAAACACCATATCAGCACGCGGGCGGAATTTAATGTCTGCACTGGCGATGAAATCATTTTTGCGGCCCGTTTTGCCATCGGCGGCATTCGTGCTGACCCCGTTTGTGACATCTTTTCCGCTGCGAAACGTGAGTTGCGGCGTAACAGTGAGCTCCCGACCACTTGGCAAATCCTTCATCCCGCCCAGCGTTTGCGCGTAGCACAGAAAGCAGCTCTGGTCGCGCGGCACGCGGCCATTGATAAAGCTATAAACCTCATCGCGCGCTATCCGCCGTATGATTAAAATGCTCCAGTTTTCGGATGCAGGTGAAGAATAACGCAACGTGGAAAACGGAATCCGAATCTCAGCCGTCCAACCATTCGCAGTGCGCTGCACTTGGGAAGACCATTCAAAATCGGGTGAAAAATCTTCGTCACCAGAATCCTCGTTAAACAGTCCGTCGCCAACCGAGCCAGATGCACTCACCCGAAAAATTTGCGCAAATTTCCGCGTGCCAATCGGATCAATTTCCACTGCAAAAAAATCCTGCGAGCCGTTGACCTGATCGCGCCGTACAAATGGCGCATTAATTTTTGAGGGATCTGGATCAAACGCCGTTAAGCCAACGTACAGCGCGTTTTTGTCATAAACAATCCGAGCTTCTGACTTAAATTTCGCCTCAACCCCGTCCCGCGGGCGATACTCATAAAAATCCGTAATTGGCACCGCCCGCTGCCAGAGGGGCTCATCTAAGCGGCCGTCTAGTTTAATTTTTTCATGGTCATGCATGCGCATCGCGTTCGCGGCCAATAGGCGCCGCTCTGCCGGGGTAGCCGAGGGTGTCGTAGCGGCGGGACCGGGCGCGGGTTGCGCCGTGGCTATTGGTGTTGTGTTGAACGCAATTGCTGCCAACAATAGAAAGCCCATTGCTTTCGACGATCGCGTTGTTTTGCGCTGCCATGGTCGGGATGCGGCGGCAGGGACATTAATGTGGGCGATGTCTCTTATTACGATTGTCTGAATCACGCGCCTGCCCCTCAAGTTTTTGGCAACCAATCACAACGATATGCGTAGGCTAACAAATAGTTTCTGCTGCGCGATGCGCGCCGAGACGAATTGCAGGAAACGAGGGTTGACTTGCAGAAAAGCGGTTAGGAAGATAGCGGGCCGGCGCAGCAGCTTCGCCAATTTCATGACTAACGATGCGGATGTGGTTGGCGGTGAACCTAGCGCCATCACAAAACTTCAAGCGCCGGTGCTGGCGGGCGTTTCGAGGCATGTTGATTCGAATGACGCTCTACTGTTGGTGTCTGAAGTTTTGATACTTCACGTTGCAACGGCTGTCATCGTGACGCTTCGCTGGGCCGAGCAGGGCTTGGTACGCCGTCCGCTATTGTCATTCCCGCAAACGTCTAACCCATAACCGATGCTGCTAACCCTCCGTCGTGTAATCCAAAAACCGTTCCGGCGATACGCGGATAGCGGCACCGGTCGGACATGAGCGCACACACGCAGCGCCGCCTTTTTGGCCTTTACACATATCGCATTTAACGGCCTTTTTAGGCAGCGATTTGTCGACAATTTTTTCGCTGCGTCCGGGCTCATCACCCATGCCAAACATGAGCCACGATATAAGAGTGGGCTTGGCGTTTTTTGGTGCAATGGGTGCCAGCTGGATCACACCATACGGGCAATTTTTTTCGCAGTTGCCGCAACCGATGCAGGTGTCCTGAATATAAACCTCACCGTTTGGTGAGCGGTGAATCGCATCGGGCGGGCAGTCTTTCATGCAATGCGGATGCTCGCAGTGGCGGCACGAGGTCGGCACGTGAATTTGTGCAAACGTTGGCCCCGCTTCACGATTCAGCCGCGATGTCCCGTCATGCGTTTCGGCGCAGGCCTTTTCGCAATTGTCGCATCGTATGCACAACGATTCATCAATTAACAACACATCGGTCGCCTCACCCAAGCCTTGCTTGATGAGAAACGAAATAATGTTGCCGGATTCTGTTGAAGACTCCATCGCCTGGTTAATACGCATCCTGTCGAGCAATTTGGAATCGATGCGCCCGCGCACAGTGGAGTGCGATGCCATCACTTCAATAAACCGTTTTGATTCCAACATGATCGCCTCAGTTGGGACGGCCGCTCTGATCGTCGCGGAGCGCGGTTTATCTGACAGCAATGCCATCTCACCAACATAATTACCCGCCGCCACATACGAGAGCACCACGTCGGTCCCGCTAATCATGCGTGATACGGTCACGGAGCCGCGCCGGATCAAATACAAGCCATCGCCGGAATCACCTTCTGCAAATAGCAGCTCGCCCGCGTTGTACGATTTAATCACCGCTGTGCCGACCAGATAATCGACTTCTTCCTCACGCATAGTGGGCGATAGATATTGACGCACGGCGCGCTTCATCATCACCGTGTCCAAGGTGCGGCGGACGGATTCAACCGAGGCGAGAAGTTTTAACATTGAGCGACGCGGCGTCTCGATCAGCAGCGTACGCTTTTGCGCTTTGATGGTCGCAGTGCGACGGCGTCCCGAGATCAAACCCATCTCGCCAAAAAATTCGCCCACGCCTAATTGAAAGGCCACCATATTACCTTCAGTCGTTGGCGTCTCGACCACTACCCCGCCTTCGACAATCGCGTAAAACGAATTGGAATAATCGTTACGAGCGAATACGACTTCACCTTCCACAGGGCGCCGGATTTCGCTATCTAACAAAAACTCGCGCAATTGCAATGCCGTCAAGCCTGACAACAGCGGTACATTGTTGGCGATATGCGCGACAGCATCAGCCACCGTCGTAATTTTCACATCCTTAAATTTGGCCCGCAGCACGGGCTCATCTGCCGGCTCGACCGGATTGCCCAAAATATATTCAACCGCCTCATAACCCTGGTTCATCGCCTGCTTAATGAGCGGATAGCCACCGAGCGCGCCGACGATATAAATGCCCGCCACATTCGATTCATATTGGGTTGAAAGTGCTGGAACTGCGCCCGGATCGTCGTTGGGAAACTTAACGCCAAAGCTTTCGACCAACTTGCGTGGTGGCGTCGCACCCAACCGTGCAATCACCCGGTGGCAGCCTATGTGCTGTACGCCGGTGGGTGTTTTGGCGATGAACATGGCGGGAAAGCTTGCCGTTGCAGCGTTGTCCCGCTCAACAAGTTCCACGCGCTCAACCTTTGTGCCAAACCGGCAATCGACTTTGCCGTCTTTGATCGCCGCTAGAACCGCCGATAAATTGCCGTCTTTGCAGCGCGTAAATTCCTCGTTGCGGTTAATCATAATCACGCGGTTTTTCTTGGCTAACGCGATCGCGTTTTCAATTGCTGCATCGCCTGCCCCCACGACTAAAATCGTCTCATCCTCAAATTCATCGGGGTCATTTAATTGATATTGCACCATCGGCAAATCTTCGCCCGGCGCGCCGAGCTTGCGCAAATTACCCTGTAAGCCAATCGATAAAATAATATGTGCTGCAATCACCGTTTTGCCGTTCGCCAAAGTGATCGTGAATTCGCCTTTCGCACCAGACACGCCCGTGACTTGCGATTGGTAACGAATATTGACGTTGTGCCTGGCAAGCTCTTTATCCCACGCGCCCAAAATATTTTCCCGCGTCCCCGCGCTAAAACTCATCGGACTGCGAAGCGGCAGCACGCTTGGCTCGGCCATCACGTGTTTGCCTTTTTGATATTTATAGATTGTGTCCGCTATGTGCGTTTCACTTTCCAGCAGCACATGGGAAACCTTTAGCGCAGCCGCATGGGCGGCAGCGGATAAACCCGCAGGGCCAGAGCCGATGATGGCGATTTGGAAGCGTTCGGAATGGATGGGTGCAGCGTTCATGGCGAACCTTTCACTTCATGGGTGCAAACAACGCAATTGAAAATCGGGTCGTCATTACGGCACGATTGTTGATCGTAGAATGCGCAATCGGGCCTCAAACTCTGCCGGTTTATAGCGCTCATCATTGGCTAAGGCATCATTCAATTTCAGCATACCCAAGTTAAACGCAGCCACATTTTTGATACCAGCCTGTTTGCCTAAAAAACCGCCGACGCTGCCAATTGCCATTGCGGCTTGCTCGGCGGCTGAATAGTCGGCGTAATAGCCTTCCAAGCCGTCATCCACCAACCGCAATGCGGCGCGGCGAATGGTTGAAGCATCGATACGTTTGTTGGATATGGCGGCAATCAAATCATTTGCCATCTTTTTGACTTGTAGCGCCTCGGTTTTCAAATCGCCATCACCGGCAATCGCCCGATGCAGCCTGCGAATCTGCGCCGCAATCGACTCACCAAGAGCGGGCTCCACCGCGAACGCCACGGCACGCAGCATCAGCAAATTGCCGTCGTTAAGCCGCACCAACCCTGGCGAAATACTGGCACCAAATGCATTTTTTGGCTTCCACCGACTCTCGCTCATGGCATGGTGGCAAGCGTGGCAATCAAACAAAACAAGTTCGGGGAATACGCCATCGCGGCCGCGCTTTTCATCGATCAAAATATCCATCGTTGACGCCACCGCAATTGTCTGGCCGATGGCCCAGACTTTCACACCATCCCACACGTTTTTGCGCGCTGCATAGTCCTCATCGACCACAAAATGTTTCGGCGCGATCTCGGTAAAAGTATCGAGCTCAAAACTCATGCGCGGATGCCCCGCGGCCATGATGCGATGCGTCACCAATTTATCTTTATTGCCATAGTGACAAGCCAAACACAGCTTGGCGCGGGCCACCGCATCATCTGCTGGATAAAGCCCGTCTTCAATATTAGTGGCGTGGGTGGCATCGGGTGCAACATGGCTCTTAACCCACTTTTCCGCCGGTCCGTGGCAGCCTTCGCAGGTGATGCCGTCCGAGATCTTGAATCGTTCGCCGCGCCGATCTTCAGGGACGTAATGGGCATGGCAATCGAGGCAGATTTTAGACTCATGTGCGGGCTGTTTTAGGCCCAAATTTTTTGCGATCAGTTGCGATTTGGTGTTTAACAATTTGTTATAAGCCTTCGCGTGTTTGTCGGTCCGTGACCACGTTATGTATTCGTTTTGCAATACGTTGGAGCCATGCCACGTTTTAATCGCGCCGTGGCAGAGGCTCGATGCGCAGGTGACCGTACCGAGCGTCTGGTGCGCCGATTGGTACGGCAGAGGTTGCGCTGCAAGCGGTGTTTGTGCCATGGCGTATGGATTGAGTAGCAATGCCAAAACAGCCATTGCCCGATAGAAAAACTGTGTGCTCAAGTGTGTGTTCAAATGTATGTTCATTTGACGACCTTAGCCTGTTGTGCCGGGTTTTGCGCCGGCCTATATTTTGCCCGTTCAATCTCGTCAATTACAGTCCACGGCTTGCCTTCGGGTGTGAGGTAAAACTTGCGCATTTCTGGCACGCTAAAGGGTCGGGAGCCAATCCTGCCAAACACGGCAATTTGCCCACCGGTTTCATCCACGCCGCGATCACGGTCTAAACCTTTTGAGAGCGCTAGCGCAGGTGATTCGGTTTTGCGGGTAGCGATCAATTGCGGTTTCGGCTCCGGCGAGAATCCGTAAAATTTCGGCTGTGAATCGGGGGAAGTTAGCTGCACGACTTTCAAGCCATTTTTGCCATCGGCAATGTAGGCAAACAGCGATGCATTGGTCGAACCCACGATTACATCCTGCGCATCATTTATCGTTTCCGATGCGGTGAAACGCGAGTACTGGCGCGGCATTTCAGGCTTTTCCACATCGACAATCACCAACCCGTCGCGCCCCGCCGCAACATAGGCATAGGTGCGTGCTACATACACGCGCCGCGCATCCTTGATCGGCAATGCGGCTGCCAAACGTGGCGCTTCGGGCGATGTGACATCAATGACTTCCAAGCCCTTCGCCGTGGTTGTAAACAAATAGCGGAACTGCAATGCTGATGCCCGCATATCGTTCAAGGGCAGGGTTGCGGCAACAGTGGGCTTTATCGGGTCATTTAAATTTAGCACCACCAAACCGGCGTCGGTTGCTACATAAGCAAAATAGCCGCCAAGGGTGATATGGCGTGCGCCCTTGAGTACATTTTTTTCATTCCATGTTGCTGCACGCGTTAAGAAATTATTGCGCGGCTCGCCATCGGCAAAGGTATCGACATTCACAACAATCAAACCCTCCACCGCATCGACCACAAACGCATAGTGATAAATTGGGTGGAATGCCTGCTCTTGATTGGTTACGCGCATCAACTCGCCGGTGTTGCGGGTGGGGGCGATGGCTTGATTGGTAGGCAGCGCCATACATGTCGCGTTGGTACTTGACACATGCGCATCTTGGCCGAGCGGCGAAAACGGTGCCGAGACGATGCGCTGCGAAACGCCCTTGTTGGCGATGTTGGCCACATCGTAAACCCGGAAGCCGCCCGCACCCTCGGCGACAAACATATATTCGCCACGCAGCGTCAAGCATCGCGCTGCGCCGCCGGTGGTGTGCGCATGCGCCTCGGGCAACTGTAGGCCGCGTTTTTCATGATTTGCGAACCAATCGGGGTAGGCATATTGATGGAGGTAGCTACCGATCACGGCTTGCGGCTCGTCCCACTCGGTCACTTTCACGGCTTCGATATGATTGGTTGAACCCAGCCAAGCGTTGTAGCCGACAAAATTGACGAAGTTGGTTCCTTGCAATAATAACTGCGCCATGATCGCGTTGTTGTCGTTGGCTTGGCTGATGTGGCAGTCGGAGCACGTCTTGGTTTCAGTGGTGCGCTCGGTATGCGGATAGTGTGGCGCGAACGCTTGCGATGAGAATCCTGCTGCTGAGATCGGCGGTTGCTGGATATAAATTTTTTCGCGGTTCGCGTTGGTCGACGAAAGTATTAACGCAGAAGATGAACGTACCGGCGTGATGCGTCCGCCTTTGACCGGGCCGTGAATGCCGAGTTGGAACATATCGTCGCGTGCCACCTGCGGATTGTAGGTTGCGTAGTTTCGGGTCTCGCCGCCTTCATAATGCAGGCGCTCCGTTTTCGCGTTGGCCTGGATCGGCAAATGACACCCGGCGCACGACGTTGTCCAAGACAGATGGCAGGTGTAGCAGGTCATTTTTTCATTCGAGTGCGCCATCTTGGGCGACGCAGCGGTCTGTCCTTCCGTGAGTGGCTTGGATTCTGTCATCGAACCTGGCCCCCAATGCCCGTCACGCCCCGAAGCGCCGGCGTGCATTAGCTTGGCACGTGCAGCCTTCTCATTGTATTTGGGATGCCCTTTGGTTACGCTATCTTTTACCAAACTCATTTCCCACTCTTTGGCCGGGTCCAGCGCGGCGCGTTGATAGAGCTTGCCCTCGCGCCATTCGAACCGCGCACGGCCATCTTGGGTGCGGAGCAATTTCAAATCGCGCCCGCCCGGCTGCGCGGCAGGGCCAGACGTGAAGAGTGTGGGATACGCATCGGCCGTGCCGTGGCAGTCGGCGCAATCGATCTCAATTGCGGCGGCGACTTCGCCGTAAATATGTCCGTTGCCGTGGCCATCTTGCGAGAAATGACAATCGACGCACTGCATGCCCAGCTCTAAATGAACGGAGGTCAAATGCACCGCCTTATCAAATTTTTTCGGATCGGTATCGGCAACAGGTTTGTTTTCTTTATCCAATAACGTCCCTTTACGGTCGCGTTTGAATATTTTGCGGAAGTTCCAACCGTGGCCATGGTAGTCGGCAAACTGCGTATCTTTGAGCGTTGGGTTCAGTTCGGAGACGCGTTTAGAAAATTCCTTATCTCCCCAAAGCCCGCGTGTGGCGGCTTCTTCAGGGTTACGACTTAATATTTCGCGTGCTTCTTTGGCGGTTGGATATTTTTGTTTTTTCGGCCACATCGAGGGGGCGTCAGATTCGTAATCCCACATCGTCGTGCCGTAAAACGAATTGACAAATACGTTCGGTTGGTGCATGTGGCAGGTCATACATTGCGATGACGGGATCGCGCGCGTGAACTCATGCTTTAGCGGATGGCCGGATTCATTTTTCGGGATGGTTACATCCTGACTTTGCGATTTCCCGTCATGGCCAAATTTTGCATAGGGTCCGCTGTGCTTCGGGTCACGGTCGTTCGCATAAACGGTGTGACAAGCCGTGCAGCCGGAGGAGCGATAATCGCCCGGCTGTTCATTGGTTCCCAGGAACCATAAATGCGGGTCGTTCAAACGGGTCTTGGTGATGTTGATCAGCGGCACCGCAATGCGGCTTCCCGTTGCGGGGCCACGATTGGATTGCTTAATATCCGGCCGGCCAGGCTCATCCAATTTTTGCAACGCGCCGGAACTATTCGGCAAACCGACTTCAGGAAATTGCGACGGGATCACCCGCCCACCGCGCTCAAATACGCGAAACACATCGGCCGGTGGCACCGTCTCCCAAGCGGGAAGCGGTGCGAGCGAGGGCAAAATGCCCATGGCTGTCATTTGCGGATTCACGGGGATTGGGTTTTTGATCAAAGCAGGCTCGCCCTTCGCGGTGTATGACTCGCCCAAAATATAGCGCTTGTAGGGCAAGATGCCATTGTTGTACGATGCCCCGCCCCACAACATCGCGCTTGATGACATCAGGCTGCGCTCGACCGCCTGCACGGTTTCTAAATGGCACGCGCCGCAAGCTTCACGTGCCACCCGCAGGTCACCGGGGTTCATGAAGCGCACGAATTCATTCGCCTCTTTGTTCAGCAGCGTGTATGAATGTTCGGGGTTCGCACTCGATGGATAATTCCACGCCTTATCGAATTTCGGCAGCACATGCGAGCGGGCCATAGCGCCCCGGTAGGCGGCTTCATCTTTACCGTGATCGTCAGCGCCAATTGGCTTTTGCACCGTTGCATCGCCGCCGTGACAATCGGTGCAGCCCAGCACCACAGCCGGGTTTGCGTGCATGGTGTGGCGATCGGTGCCGACGTGGCAGGACAGGCAGCCGAAGGATTTTTTGTTGGCATCCATGATGGATTGACGAGCAGGTGCGGCGGGTGTGGCGACATATTGGCGGGCGATTGGTTTCGCATCAGACGACGCCTCAAGCGGCGTTCCCGCGGTCAGGGCGACGACAAATAGCAGACTCAATACCATTGAAAATTTGATGGTTCGCATGGTGGGGGCGCTTGCGGTCGAGGTGGTGGTGGCGTTCATCGTCGCGTCATCAGTAAGTGAGCAATAAATTCGTGAGTATCGAATACTGCACGCCGCGTTTATCTTCGTCGTACAACTGCTTCAAACCCTGCCCTGGTACGAGCGCCGCGGCTGATACGTTGAGCACGATATTTTGCGACATGAACGGTCTATATTGCACGCCAACCGACACATCAATACCCAAATCTTTCGAGGTAATTTTCTGATTGCGCAATGCGGCGAGCGATGCAGTGTTGATGAAATCAAGTTTGGAAATATTGCCAAGCACACGAACTTGCGGCGTTAAATCGGCGTCCGCACCGATACCAACCAAACGTAAACCTGGGTTCACGAAATTTGATTGACCTTGATCCTTTGATGACCGTAGTGACGGCAAAATGCCATTGCGCCCTGACAGCGCCACGCCACCGCCGCCAATCAATGGCACCGCTTGGCGGATAAAAAAGCTGGTATCGGCACCGGCAAATTGCGGGTTTTCCAAAATCGCATCGAAGCCAGTCGACTTACCATCGAACGGGTCTTTGTCACCGCTGGCGAGCAACACATTGCCACGCACGCGCAGCCAGTCGAAGTCACGCGATAGTTCGGCTGCAGTGAAGCCAGCGCGGATAGTTTGCCTGGTCTGTGCAAGCGGGCTGCGACCATCGACACCGATTGCGGCATACAAAGATGACGTCAAATTCCAGCGCCCAAAATGACCGTCGCCGTTCAAGCCAAAATAGGTGACGCGATAGTTGTGCGGTCGTACATCGCCCAGCACCGCGGGGCGCACCAATGCGCCATTGTTGTCGTAATAATCAGAGGCGGCTTCGCGATTGATGTTGTGAATAATGGTCGCCTGCGTGGTGTGGCCCAGCACAGGGAAATCTTGGCGGTACACATTCGCGACGAAGACATCATCGTTGCGTAACCGCTGGTTGATGTCATTTAAGCCGGAGTTGGTGTCTTTTTCCAAGCGGCGAAAATAGGCGAGGTTGTATTGCCATTGGTTGTTATCGCGGATACCGAATAAGCGCACACCAATCGGCGCGTCCTGAAACAAGAAGCCGCGAAAATCGGATTGAAACGGTTGAATCCCAATGCGCACGGAGTCAAAATCAAATCGGTCTGAGACGTTGCGTAAATGCACGTCGGCGAATAATTCTTGAATGCCAACATGATTATCGGTGCGGGTTTTTCCTTCGCGCGGATCGACCCGAACGCCCCGTACTTCCTGGAGCCTGGCGTAATTCACTTGGATGGCGGGGACGAATCGAAATTCATAATCAGGCGGCTTAAAGGTGGTGTCGCCTTTAATCAAACCGACCGACAAAATAATTGTTTGCACGAACACCGATTGCTGCGCGCGCCCGAACACATCGTTTGCACCCGTGCGCTCGCTCGATTGCGCACCCACCGGGGTGGGTAGTCGGCGGTACTCCATCAATGAATCCGAAATCGCGGATAGCGCCAAGAACCAGTCTGGCCCCCACTTGGCCAACGGTTCAAACGGCTTATCGCCCTTCCACACATTGTGGTTGTAGGGATCGTACCAAGGCGTTTTTGCGCCAAGACTATCGATGATGCGCCAACGGTCGGGGACCGAAACCGACGCGCGCGGCTCTAGCGGCGAGGGCGGCGGTACCTGCTTGGGATCGATTGGTGGCAGTGGATATTTGAGCGGTTTACCTTGCGGGCGTTCGCGGATAACCTGCTCGCTTGTTGGGTCAATTGGTGTAGGCGCGACTGCCGATACTGGCGGCAGCGAGACCTGCTGCGCGGTGCTCGGCCACGCGGCAGCGCCCAACAAGGCGCTCACGAACAAGCTGATCGGACGGCAATGTAATAGCGTGAGCGGGACGGCACGATTCACCTCATAGCCCCTCACAAACATTTTGCTCGCTCGAGTCATAAAACGGCGCTTGCGGGCATTGCACATAGCGAAGTCGAGTGCCGAGTCCCTGCGGTTGCAGATGATCAGCGCGAATATTGCGCGGTGCATTTTGGATGCCGGTATTGAGCGCTTTGCCGGCGTTGGTTAAGCCCAAAAACGCGATCATGTCATCCTGATCGACACCATCGCCCGAAACCCCAATCGCGCCCACTAAAACATTACCGCGATAAATCGGAACAGCACCAGGAAAAATTTGTATGCCATTTTTGGCGCGTGCCAAGCCAGTACAGCCGACGGCTGGCGAGCCAGTCACACCGCCGATAATTGCATTGTAGGCAAGGTCTAACTGCAGCCCTAAATGAAAGGGGCTCCAATTTGAGTAGGGAGTTGAGAATGGTCCCCCATTGCCGCCGCCCGAGTTTCCGCCATTGATGCCGTCAGGGAAAAATGGCCGCGCAATGTTGCCAATGGCACGATTGGAAAACGCGGTGCCGTTACTGAACGCGGTGGGATCATTGAAAAATATCTTGGCTGCGGCCATGGTTTGGGCAAATGTCTGCGCCGCAAATGGTGGGGCGACAGCGCTGCCACCTGCGCTGATATATTGTGCGGGCGGTAAGGCGGCAATGTCGGCGGCAGCGGAAGGGTGCGAAAACAGTAAGGCGGTGCGCGCTTTTTGCAACGACACATCGGTACCGAACAATGGTGCATCAGGCGTGCGGGCGAGCGCCAACACTTCACCGTTTGTATCGACCACAGCAACCGTCACTTGTGCTTGCGTGCCGAGTGGCCGGCGAATTTGTGCACGAGCGCGATTGGCGATTTTTAAGGCTTCAGACAAGATTGTTGTGGCTTCCGCCGCCGTCATTAGGCTATCGGTACTAGCGCGCGGCGGATAGCGATTCGCATTCGCTGCATCCACCAGGATAAACGCATTTTGTCCAGAAAATACGCCGCTATCAGCGCGAAAACCAGACTGAGCATTGCCGAACGAGGTGCCCGCTTTTATGATGCCGTTAAAAAATCCAGCAACTGTTTGTACGCTTCCCGCTAAATTGGCAAACGCGGGTGCTAGCGCGGGGTTTGAAACTAATAACTCGCTATCCACAAAACGAAACGTGCGGCCATCGGCAGTGATTCGATTGGCGCGGATATCATCGGGCGCTGCAAAGCTCGCTGACGCAGCAACGGCAATCAGCTCATCGATATCTTGGTCGATATCAGTGATGTCCGCATCAAGGCCGTACACACCGTCCGCTATCACGCCCACGCCACCGACGAGGCGGTTGTTTTTATATAGCGGAAGCCCGCCAGGATCGGCAGCTAAACCTAACGGGGAGCGCTTAGGGCCAACCGTGCCGTCCGAATCGCGCCGCATTAAATCAGAACAAGAAAGTTGCGAAAACTGCACGCCAAACAGCGGGCCGGAAGGCTGGTTAAATTCACGCGGATTAAAGTTTTCTTGAATGATTTGGCTGGCCGTGCGGGTCGAGAACGCATTACCGTTTGATGATAAATAAGCGCCGGTAATTGCTTTGGTAATTGCTGCAAAAGTGTCGGGCAGGATATCGATATTCTCTAGGCCGCCTTGCACCTTAGTGCCGCCACCCTGGCTGCTCGTGATGCGAAAAGTTGTTTTCGCCCCGGTCATTCTAAACACGCCCAGAATGTTGCCCACCCGATCCGTCACTGCAATGGTGGCTGGTGCGTTGCGTGCCGTTGCCTCAAAGGCCGCTTGGGCAATAATTTTTTGTACGTCAGCGACGGTTAAAAAATCAGCAACCGTTGCGGGTGGAGTGCAATTGCTCGCACACACCTCGCCTCCACTTCCACCCCCGCCACAGGATGTGACGGTCAGAATCGCCAAGGTGAGAATCAGGAAGAGTCGGCGTTTCATGGATGCTGCGCGACGAAATTTTTCAAGCTGCTGTCGCTGTCGCTATCGCCGCCACCCTTCACGGCTCCATCTTGCCCGCCCGCCATTTTTTGAGGAACCTTCTGTTTGGGGTCGTACGGAAGACGATTGGGTGGCAACCCGCCCGGCAGCGGCACCGGCGTACCGCTCCTTGAGCCACCCACATGAAAGCCGTGGCAAGTCTCGCAAGTGCCGGGGGCTTTGTCAGCGACGGTCACGTTTCCGCCGTGGCAGGTTTGGCAATTTTTAATGTCCGGAATGGCGATGTCACTACTCAACTTTGAACCCTCTACTTTGTGGCATGAGCCGCATTCATGGGTATTGTGTCGATTGTGCGGGAAGCGTGATTTCGGGAGCCAGTGTTGGGTGATGGCAATCGGCGCGATTTGCCATGGTCTGTTTTTTGCATCACCTTCCTTTTTCTCGCCTACTGCGTTTGTTTTGCTTATCTCATGGCAGGCAAAGCAAACCCGATCCTCCATCAATTCGCGCGTAGTTTTTGCGGCTTTCTCGGTCGCCCAAGTGAGTGCCGACTGACGTTGCGTTGGCTGCAGTCGCTCACCCGGGCGGCGCACACCGTCTTGCACCACCACATCAATCGGCGTGTCAGCGAGTGCTGCCTGTGCGTAGAATTCGCTCACCGTCGCCATTACGTCACCCACATCGCCATGCGGCACTTGGCGGTTGGTGGCTTTCGGCTCAAATTCCAACGAGTGACAGTCTTGGCAATGCTCTTTCATCGTGGTCGGTTTAAAGCGAATGCCGTTTTCATCCGGCACATGACAGTTTTTGCATTCCATGACGATTTTGCCACCGTTACTCGCGTTGGGCCCGCGAACCCCTTTTTTCGCCATGTGAATATCATGCGGAAATTTGAGGTTCGACGCTTCAATCGCCCGGCTGCCAGCGCCACTACTTTGTGCCACCCGCACAACCGCGTCCGTGCCCGATTTGCCCGGTACGAGCATCGAAAGCTTGAAGCCCGGATGGTCTTTGCCGAATTCCGCAATATTGGGTGATGCAGTTTCAGGATGGCGTGTTTTTAAATCCGCATGGCACTGGGTGCACAGCGGTGAATCCTGACGGACCAGACCGAGCGGTCCTTTGTGATCGCGATGGCAGCTGGCGCATCGCGAAGCATCATCGGATTGCATAAACACCGATTCATGCAACGCTTTGGCGGCTTTGGTGTTCAATGCGAAGTGCCAACCGATGCTCTGATGGCAGCTCTCGCATTGTTCGTTTTTGGTTTGGACAAACGGTGCGGCGTGGCATTTGCCGCAATCGCGACCGAAGCTGTGATGCGCCGATGATAATGGGCCCGGATCCCACGATGCGTCCGGCGTGATACCCCATTGGCTACTGGCTTGCATAGTGGCTTGGTGGTTGGCGGTGGCATTCGGTTGGTGGTCGGCGCGATCCAATGCATGCATTACTGGCCAAGCGAGAAATGCCAACAAGATCAGGGACGCGCCCAGCCATGACATCGCCCGCTTGGAAAGCCACGTTTGTGCGAGGCTTGCTCTAAGTGCGGCCCGCTTGCCGTCGGCCTTGTTCGCGTCAATAAGCGGCTCAACAAGCTCTACTGAAAGCGCCAAATCGAAATCCGCTGGTGTCGGCAACACGATGATTTCAAACGGACCAACGGTGATTTTTTGACCCGGTTTGAGGCGCATCGATCGCTCGAAACGGCCGTCTACCTTGATCGCGCCCGCCGCCGCCTCAACAAAACACTTGCCGTCGTCGCTCAAGCCCATCGATGCATGATGTAGCGCCACACGCGGATCGGGCAGGTGTAGTTTGCAATCCGCACCTCGCCCGATCCTGAGCGGGTCAGCTTGTAGCGTTTGTTCAGTCGGGACAGCATCGCCTTGCCGGTTGCGGGTGATGTGGGCGAGCAGGAGTTTCATCGGTGGTCTCGCCTGTTACCAGTAAAAAAATACGGCAACGATATGCGCGGCCAACGCGGCCAGCAACGCGAATGAAACCGGCACATGAACATATAACCAGAGACCCAACGCGGCTTTGAATCGAATATCGGCGCGGGCGCGATCCACCAGTTTTTTCTTCCGAAGCATGAGCGAATACAGCTCATAGTTGCGTTGTTGATCGTCGCCTTTCAGCGTCTTGCCGGTTTCTTCCAAAAATTTTGCCGCCAGTTTGGTCGGGCAGTTTTTAGGTCGGTCGTTGAACTGCGCCAATACGCCGCCCCCGATGCGCGTGCGGCCGATTGATGCCTCGGTCATGTGCGTAACCTCGTCAGGCATCGCCATGGCGACGTGGCGAAGATCGCGATCGATATCGCCAATTTTCAGAACCACACTATCGAGGGTGTCTTCACCCATGTTCTCCGTCATGAGGCGCGGCAAGCGCAGATACACATAAACCCCAAAAAAGCCGGAGAAAATGACGATTAGCATCAGCAAATAGGCTAGGGTATGGACATTCCAACCGACGTGAAATCCAGTGTGCAATGTCACGATGACAATGAGGCTAGCGCCTAAATAAACATGCGCGGAAACCCAGCCCTGCAAACCGTTCGTGTTGCCGCGATAACGCCGCTTTTGCATCCCCAGCCACATCAACCAGACAATCATGAGTGCGCCAATGGTGCCCAAGCCATAGCCAACCGCGGTGCCGCCATAACGGCCAACCGGGAAACTAAACCAGCTATAAACAAATGCGGCGGCTAACGATAGCCCGGCAGCCCACTTTAAGTAGCGATAATGACGGTATTCAAGAAAAGTGCGGTGCCGCATACGCGCCTGACTTGCCCCGTATCCCAATCAGACTGTCACACGATCCTGGTTTGATCGGTTTGGTCGACTTGGTCGATCTCTCGCGGGCATTTTGGTTTTCCAACATTCATACGCGGACTCTCGCTTACTGCAAAGCAGCAGGCGCAGCGCCAGTGCATATCCCCAATTCTAAATTCCGTTCATTCTGCTCAAATGCATGCTGCAGTTTCCCCAAACTTAGCATCAGAGCAAAATCAAAGCCGACTAACTTACAAAACTAAATAACAAAAATAAATAACAAAACTAAATGACAAAAATAAATGACAAGGTTCGCAACACACTGCACAACATGATGAGCGTCAATAAATTAAGTTTAAACGATTTTGGTCGAATTAAACGCCCTTGATTGGGGGGTGCGTGCAAAGCCATTGTTGGCGATGGGCGCACGGGTAACCGATTGACCTTTCGTGAAACAAAGGTCGCGACGAGAAGCCGCAACGGCGCCACGTTCGCGGAATAGCGATGCAATCCGCAGCAACGGACGGCGAAATGTTGCCGCAATGCTACTTCAGAGGGTAAAAGGCTATAATTTCTGCTGATGGCGTTGTCCGTTGTACGACAATATGTATTCATTTTTTGTGAGCTAGGCGACTTGTGGTTATATTTTTTCTGGTGGCGGCAGTCATGTTGGCAGTTGCGCTGGCATTTGTGTTGGTTCCTCTGCTTAAGCCACGCCTTTCGGATGCGCCGCAGATATCGGATGCGGTGAGCAATGTCAGTATTTTCCGGGCACAAAAGGAAGAACTCGATGCCGATGTGGAACGTGGATTAATCACGGCGCATGAGCGCGATGCCGATGTGGCTGAACTCGGCGCACGCGTGCTGTCGGAAGTGCCGATACCGGCTAGCGTGAGTTCCAGCGCCGCCGCTGCCGTCGAGACCGAACAAAAGACCGAAAGGCGTTCTTGGATTGTCGCACTTTGTCTGGCGATATCGATGCCAATCGCCGCAATTTTGATTTATTTGTCCGTCGGTTCGCCGCAAGGAATGGTGGCAGCGCGAGGCGGGGTTGTGAATAATCCCGCAGCCGCCGATGCCGACACGATACCGGTAACCGATGGGGGCAAAAATACCGCCAATCCCCCCAATTCTGGCTCGCCCGCCTTGTCGGACAAACAAATTTTGGCGATGGTTGATAGCCTCGCCAAAAAAATGAATGAGAACCCGGATGACCCCAAAGGTTGGATTCTGCTGGCGCGCTCGCAAAATGCGTTGGGTCGTTATGCTGAGGCGGTGGCTGCATATGAGCGAGCGATCAAACTCGTTCCCAATGATTCGATGGTGTTGGCCGATTACGCCGACGTGTTGGTGGCGGTAAACAATGGTCGTTTCGATGGCAAGCCTTATGAAATCATTATGAAAGCGCTGAAGCTCGATCAAAACAATATGAAAGCCTTGGCCTTGGCGGGTACTGCCGAAATGCGCTTGGGTAACCGCCCGGCCTCACTGAAATATTGGCAAAAACTCCAGACCTTGGTCGCCAAGGATTCTGATGACGATCGCGAGGTCCGTGCCATTATTGCCGAGGTTTCTGGTGCGCAGGTGCCCGCGCCTCCACCCCCACCCCCACCTTCAACTACGCCTTCAACTTCACCTTCACCTAAGCCCACTTCGCCAAACCCCGCGCTTGGCACCGCTCCGGGGCAACTTAGCGCGGCTGGAGGCGGCGCAGCTAAGGGTGATGCCGGGATCTCCGCTGCTGGGGCCAATGCCAGCGCCGGTGCCGCGGTCAGCGGTAGCGTGTCGATGTCGCCGGAGCTGCTCGCGAAAATTGCGTCCGGCGATACCTTGTTTGTGTTGGCACGTGCAATTGGTCCGAGCGCGCCGCCTATGCCGCTAGCAGTATTGCGTATTCCCGTGCCGCAAAAATGGCCGTACGCCTTCACTTTAACGGACGCGATGGCGATGGCGCCTGGCATGCGCTTGTCGTCGTTCCCAGAATTTAGTGTCGAGGCGCGAATTTCTAAATCCGGCGGCGCGGTGCCGCAGCCAGGCGATATGACGAGTATGGTGCCGGGGCAAACGACACCAATTAAAACGGGCGCAAAAAATCTGACCATCACCATCTCGCGCATGGTGCCTTAGTGACAGGCGCGGTGCCCGAAACAGAGCGAAAAATAAAGCCCAATGCGATGCCCAAGTCATCGGCTGTGCAGGGAACTTTTCGCGCTGAAGGCTTGACGCTGGCGCGCGGGGCGCGGTGGTTGTTTCGTGGGTTGTCGTTGCGTGTTTGCGGCGGTGAGGCGCTGCTGCTGCGCGGTGCAAACGGCAGCGGTAAAACCAGTTTACTGCGGGTGCTGGCCGGCTTCACCGTGCCTGATGGAGGTAAGCTGTTTTGGAACGATCGTCCGCTCGCACCATTGGGTAGCGTGGGGCGAGATTTATTGCTTTATATCGGTCACGCCAATGCGATTAAGGATGACTTAACGGCACTCGAAAATTTAGCTGAAGCGCTGGTGATGGATGACGTCGCTGCCGCCAATCGAACACCCGAAGCGTTATGCAGCGCGCTGGATTCGGTCGGGCTCTCGGCGCGCCGTGACTTGCCAGCCCGCAAATTATCGCAGGGTCAAAAGCGCCGCATCGGCTTAGCGCGACTATTGTTAGTTGACAAGCCGCTCTGGCTGTTAGACGAACCCACTAACGCGCTTGATACTGACGGCGTGAATTTGTTTACCGGGATCATCAACAGCCATCTTGAGCGCGGTGGTTTGGTGCTGATCGCCAGTCATTTATCGATTCCGCTTGCGGGCACGGTGCGCGAATTGAATTTGGACGAGACTGTCGAGCTGGCTGCATGATTGCACCCAACTCTCTCTTCGAAGCGACGCCCGCGGCGGCGCAGACTGACGCCCCTGGCGCGCCCCGCCTAGAATCTTCGAAGGGGATGCCCGAACAGACAGGTGCATTTTCAGACGCATCATCGGACGTCGTTGAGCAGTCACGGTCGCTGGAACGCGGCTTTTTTGTCAGTACCAAGCGCGACACGTTTTTAGCGTTTCGCTCAAAAGGCGAGGTCATCCAAGCTTTGGTTTTTTTTGTGATGGTCGTGAGTTTGTTTCCGTTGGCAATTGGTGCCGAAACGGTGCTGCTGAAGCGCATAGCGCCAGGTGTCGTGTGGGTGGCGGCGTTGCTATCAGTGCTGTTGACCTTGCCGCGTTTGTTTGCAAGCGATTATCTGGATGGTACGCTCGAGCAAATGTTGCTCTCACCGTTTCCGCTGACGCTCATTGTTGCCGGGAAAATGGCAGCACATTGGCTGACTACGGGGCTACCGTTGGCGCTGATCGCCCCCTTGCTGGGGTTACAATTTGGTCTCGGTGGCGATGAACTTGCCGTGCTGGTCATCAGTCTATTACTAGGTACGCCGATTTTGTCGATGTTGGGCGCAGTTGGCGCAGCGCTGACGCTTGGGGTCCGCGGTGGTTCTGTTTTGGTGGCGCTACTGATTTTGCCGCTTTACATTCCCGTGCTGATTTTTGGCGCAGGGGCGGTGGAAGCGGTCGCCAGCGGTATAGATTACGGGGCAAATCTTTCGCTGCTCGGTGCCGGTTTATTGTTTGGTGCGTTGGCGACGCCTTTTGCCGTGGCTGCAGCCGTTAAAATTTCTTTGGATTAGCAATTCATGAATCTTTACAAATATGCTTCTCCTGCCACGTTTTACCCGCTCGCAGGCAAGCTCATTCCTTGGTTCGCTGCGTTGGCGGTGGTGTTCGGGCTGATTGGCTTATACCTTGGCTTAATTGTTGCGCCTGAAGATGCGCAACAAGGACAGGTGTATCGAATTATTTTTATTCATGTGCCAACCGCGTGGGTCGGCATGGTGGTTTATCTGGTAATGGCCGCCTATGGGGTAGCGGCACTTACGCTTAAAACGCGGCTTTCTTCGATGATGATGGAGGCGTTGGCACCAACGGGTGCTTTGTTTACCGCACTGGCGTTGCTGACCGGCGCACTCTGGGGGAAACCGACCTGGGGGACCTATTGGATTTGGGATGCACGCATGACATCGACGCTCATACTGCTGTTTTTATACGTCGGCTATATCGCGCTCATTCATGCGATTGAAGATAAAAAACGTGCCGACAAAGCCGGCGCCTTGCTGGTGATCGTCGGTTCGGTGAATGTGCCGATTATTTATTTTTCGGTACGCTGGTGGAACACGCTGCACCAAGGCGCATCAGTGTCGGTGACCGGCTCGAAAATGGCGGCGGTGATGGCGCAAGGCATGTTGGTGATGGCGTTGGCTTGTTGGATGTACGCGATTGCAGTGGTGCTCGTTAGAGTACGGGCAATCATTTTAGAGCGGCAGTATAAGGGTGCAAACGACATGGTGGGTTTGAGCATGGGGGCCCGGGGAATGGCCGGTACGGAAATGACAGGTACGGAAATGATGGGAACAAAATGAACATGGCAGATTTTTTTTCAATGGGCGGGCGGGGGTTTTATGTCTGGAGTTCATTCGGTGCAGTGGCGCTGGCACTCGTCATTGAAATGATGCTGGTGAAGAAGCGTGGCAGTGCTGCCGCGCAGTTGAAAAAAACGGTAGCCGAAACTCAACAATGAAAGCCCCAGAATGAAAGCGCGATACAAAAGATTTATCTGGGTAGCAATCGGCTTGTCGGTCGTGGCCTTGGCGGTCACGCTGGTGCTGCGTACGTTCAATTCCAATATTGTGCTGTATATCAATCCCACCGAAGTTGCGCAGAAAAAGATGCCCAAAGATCGCAATTTTCGGATTGGCGGTATGGTTACGGCGGGCAGCTTAAAACGTCAGCCGGACGGCTTGACCGTCAAATTCTCTGTGACTGACATGGTCGAGACCGTACCGGTCAGCTACACCGGCATCCTGCCCGATTTGTTTAAAGAAGGAAAAGGCGTAGTCGCCGAAGGTAAGCTCGATGCGGATGGCGTATTTCGTGCGACCGAGGTGCTGGCCAAGCATGATGAAAATTACATGCCACCGGCCGCAGCCGATGCGCTCAAAAAAGCGGGACGCAACATGGATGGCACGCCCATCAAGTCAATAGAAGCGCCAGCCCAATCACCCACACCAGCAAAGCCTTAGGGGATAAACATGGTTCCAGAACTCGGTCAATTCTCGCTCATCTTGGCGCTGTGTTTAGCGGTTGCGCTGGGCATCGTGCCGATGACGGGCGCGTTCAAAAATGATCGTCGGCTAATGGCCCTAGCCAGACCGCTCGCGCAGGGCCAATTTCTGTTTGTAGCGTTCGCGTTTGGTTGCTTGGTCTATTCCTTCATCGTCAGCGATTTTTCAGTGCAGAATGTGGCCGCCAATTCCAACACGCAATTGCCGATTCACTACCGCATCACGGCCAGTTGGGGTTCGCACGAAGGCTCGCTGTTGCTCTGGGTGTTGATGTTGGCCGGTTGGACGTTTGCCGTCTCGATTTTTTCGAAAAATTTGCCGCAAGAAGTCATCGCCCGGGTGTTGGCGGTGATGGGCTTGATCTCGATTGGGTTTTTGCTATTCATGCTGATTACGTCCAATCCATTTGACCGGCTATTACCGGCCGCGGCCGAAGGACGCGACTTGAATCCGTTGCTGCAAGACCCCGGCATGATTATTCATCCGCCAATGTTGTACATGGGCTATGTTGGTTTTTCGGTTGCGTTTGCGTTCGCGGTTGCCGCACTGTTGGGCGGGAAATTAGATGCCACCTGGGCAAGATGGTCGCGGCCGTGGACCTTGGCGGCGTGGATATTTCTAACCATTGGCATTTGCTTGGGATCCGCCTGGGCGTATTACGAACTTGGCTGGGGCGGTTGGTGGTTTTGGGATCCGGTCGAGAACGCATCCTTCATGCCGTGGCTTGCGGGCACGGCGCTTATTCATTCGCTGGCTGTCACTGAAAAGCGCGGTATTTTTAAAAGCTGGACAGTGCTGTTGGCCATCATCGCGTTTTCACTTTCGTTGCTCGGTACGTTTCTTGTGCGTTCTGGCGTGCTAACCAGCGTGCATGCTTTTGCGACTGACCCGAAACGCGGTATTTTTATTCTGGCATTTCTGGCAATTGTCATCGGTTCATCGCTGACGCTTTACGCCTGGCGGGCACAAAAGCTAGGATTGGCGCGGGTTCCGGGGGCGTTTTCATGGGCGTCGCGTGAATTGTTCTTGCTGGTCAATAATTTTTTAATGGTGGTGGCGATGTTGGCAGTCGCGCTCGGCACTTTGTATCCGCTGTTTATGGACGCGCTGGGTTACGGCAAAATTTCAGTCGGTCCGCCGTACTTTGATCTGGTATTCGGTCTCTTGATGCTGCCCGCGCTATTCCTAATGGCCGTTGGCCCAATCGCGCGGTGGCGCAACGGCACGTTGCCTGAGCTTGCTGTTCGCGTGAAGTGGGCGGCGGCGATTGCGTTGGTTTCAGGCATCGGCATCCCCTTACTGCTAGGCAAACTAACCATCTGGATTGCGGTTGGTTTGACGCTCGCGGTTTGGATTGTTGCGGCAACATTAAGCGCGATTGCCCATCGTTTTAAACAGACACCACAGCAAACACCAAAGCCGAATTTTTTGGGCAGGCTCACGGCTGGCATCAAAACCAACAGTCCGTCGTTCTACGGCATGCATATCGCGCATATCGGCATTGCGGTGTTTGTCATTGGCGTGACGATGGTGAAAGGTTTTGAGACCGAGCGGGACATCCGTTTGGCACCTGGCGACGTGGCGACGGAGGGCGGTTATCAGTTTAAATTTATCGGTATTTCCCAGGCGCCGGGGCCGAACTATCAAATTTTGCGTGGCCGATTTGAAGTGAGCAAAAATGGCAAGCTAGTTGAGGTGATGAGTCCCGAAAAGCGCAGCTACTTCGCCTCCGGCCAGACGATGACCGAAGCAGCGATTGACTCCGGCTTCACCCGCGATTTATACGTCTCACTTGGCGAGCCAGTTGAGGGCGCTGCAGACGGTGCATGGGGCGTTCGGATTTACGTTAAACCATTTGTTGATTGGATTTGGTTTGGCTGTTTGTTCATGGCATTTGGCGGCGGGCTGGCGATGACCGATAAACGCTATCGATTGAAGGTGAAGCAACAAGCGCCTGTATCGGCCGTAACAGCAAAACCGACGCCGGCCGGGGCCGGTAGCGCACAGCCAAGCGGCGGAGATTGAGCATGGATGATGCGAAAATTGCTGAAGTTTCATCGGTTGCGGCGTCAGGGCCGCAGCAGTTACCGGCACCGTTGCCAGCCAAAAGCAATGGCCTGCAAAAAGCATGGCGCTACTTTTTGCCATTGGCGATTTTCGTTGGCCTGCTCGGTTTTTTGTATAAAGGATTGAGCCTTGATCCGCGCGAATTAAAATCGGTGCTGATTAACAAACCTGTGCCGGAGTTCACGCTTCCGCAATTGCATCAGCCCAACAAAACGCTTTCGGCGTCCGAAATGAAAGGCCAGGTGTGGTTGCTCAATGTCTGGGGCTCGTGGTGCGTGTCGTGCCGATATGAGCATCCGGTATTGAATGAATTGGCAAAGCAAAGCGTCGTTCCCATCGTTGGATTTAGCTGGAAGGACCGGCCCGAGGACGCGACCGAATGGCTGAAAAAATTTGGCGATCCGTATACGTTGTCGGTGAGCGATATCGATGGCCGTGCGGCGATCAATTTTGGTGTCTACGGTGCGCCTGAAACCTTCGTCATCGACAAGGCGGGCATGATCCGTTACAAACACACTGGCCCGATTGATGAAAAAGCGCTGAACGAAATTTTGCTGCCGCTGATTCATGATTTGCAAAAGGCGGGTTGAGATGTCTCTTCAATTGAAGGTGCCATCGAATAAATGGCTAGTGTCCGCTCCAGTCGGGCGTTTCGAAGCAAAAGTGGCTGGCGATGCCCGCCAGAACGGGAGTTTCAATATTATTTTCATGACACTTTTCACCGTCATGATTTGCATATGGTCGATTCACTCAAGCGCCGAGCCTTCCGGTCCCGCGCCCGTTGTGTCGGGCGTAGCATTCGCGCCCACAACACCTGAGATGGAAGCGCGATTAAAAAAATTGGAAACCGAATTGCGGTGCCTCGTTTGCCAAAACCAAACACTGGCCGAATCGCCATCCGGCCTTGCGGGTGACTTGCGACGTGAGGTGCGTATTCTGGCGGTGTCGGGTAAAACAGACGAAGAAATCAAAACATTCCTGCAAGTACGCTACGGTGATTTTGTGCTCTACAAGCCGCTAGTAACAACGAAAACCTACCTGCTCTGGTTTGGTCCGTTCGTGTTGCTATTTGGCGGCGGCATGGTGCTGTGGTGGTTTGCGCGGTCACGCCGCGCCAAACTTGAATCTGTTGCGCCCAGTTTGTCTGCCGAGGATGCCAAGCGGGCAATGGATTTGTTGGGCGGCTAGTGTGTTGTTTGCTGAACGATACTGTCGCATGAAAGCACCATCGGCGTGGTAAGGTGAGTAGAGCAATAGCGCAGAGCAATAGCGGACGCGCTGAGAAAAATTTCCGGCGATTCACCATGGGGCATAACGTACCACGATGGGTCGCAGCGTGTTACAACGGGTCACCGTTTCACCAGCCTCAAACCATCAACAACGGAGGATCGTATGGCCGCTTATCTACTTTGGGCAATTGCTGGATTTGTATTGATTATTGCCGAGCTCGTCACCGGCACGTTTTATTTGTTGGTGCTAGGGGTCGCCGCACTGCTCGCCGCGCTCGTCACGTTTTTGGGAGGCGATGTTTGGGTGCAAGTGATGATCGCCGCAGCCGCGTCCGTTTTTGGGGTTTATCTGGTCAACCGGTGGCGCGCATCGCGTCCCGTCGATGCGCAATCCACCAACGATCTCAACATCGGCCAAAGCGTGGTCGTCGAATCGTGGACTGATGAGGCCAGTGGCATGGCGCGCGTTAAATATCGCGGTACGACGTGGGATGCAAAAGTCAACGCACCCGCCAAACTAAACGATGTGCTCTACATTCACTCCCATGAAAATGGCGTTTTCAAAATCGGCAGCAAAACGTAAAAACCGTCCTATTCGTCGGCCAGTCAATCAACAGTATCGAGTGGCGACTTAGTCACCTGAATTTTTGCATTTCCATCCCCGGAGAATTGTATGCCATTTAAATTGTTCGCTGTCATTATCGCCACTGTCTTCATCGCCTTCGTGCCTGAAATACGCGGCTACGCAATACCGTTTTTCTTTCTTGGCACCGTGATCGTGTTTGTGATCGAAGGCGTGCGCATCGTGCCCCAGCAAAGTGCTTGGGTGGTCGAACGCCTGGGTAAATTTCAATCGGTGTTGGAGCCTGGATTGAACGTGATCGTGCCATTTTTTGATCGCGTCGCGTATCGTCACATCCTGAAAGAAACACCGCTCGATATTCCGGAGCAAATTTGTATCACCCGCGACAACACGCAGCTCGCGGTAGACGGCATTATTTACTATCAGGTGATCGACCCCAAGCTTGCCAGCTACGGCTCGAGCGATTACATCGCTGCTATTTCGCAACTCGCGCAGACGACGCTGCGTAGCGAAGTCGGCAAGATGGAATTGGATAAAACTTTCGAGAGCCGCGACACGATTAACCATCAAGTTGTCAGCGTGCTCGATGAAGCGGGCCGCACTTGGGGCGTGAAAGTATTGCGCTATGAAATTAAGAGCCTTACCCCGCCCGAAGCAATCCTGCGATCCATGCAGGCGCAGATCACCGCCGAGCGTGAAAAACGCGCGCTGATCGCAAAATCAGAAGGGGTGCGTCAACAAGAAATCAACATGGCTGACGGTCAGCGACAAGCTGCGATTCTGGCATCCGAAGGTGAAAAACAAGCCGCCATCAACAAAGCGCAAGGTGAAGCGACGGCGTTAACGACCGTCGCCGAAGCAACGGCCAGCGCCGTTCGCCAAGTCGCCGCCGCGCTCGAAGCGCCCGGCGGGCAACAAGCCGCCAACTTAAAAATCGCCGAGAAATATGTTGAGCAATTTGGCAACTTGGCCAAGGCAGGCAACACCCTGATCGTGCCAGCCAACATTGCCGATGTGGCCTCGATGCTCACGACCGCGATGACGGTGTTGGATAAGACTAAGCAGGGAATGAAGTAGGCTTTTCGCTGTTGGCATTTTACGTTTTGCGTTGCACCGTCTGATGATTGAAATGGTCTTATTGCTGCGCGGTATCAATTATGGAGGGTGAAGAAAAATGATTGAAGATGCCCGCCGATAGACCAGCTCCAAGGATTGGCTAGGCAAATTTGACGTACTTGACTGGCAAAAAGACGGCATTGGCTGTGAATCACATCGACATATCGTTCAAAGCGCAGCGCCTCGCTTGTGGTGTGAACGGGCGCGGGCACGGCGAGGAAAGAGAGAAGCCCCTCCGCCTCAGCCGCCATCTCGCTTTTGCTTCGTGCTGGTGCTTCGTGCTGTTGCTTCGTGCTGGTGCCACATTTATATTGCGGATGCTTGTGCATGCCGTTATCGGCAATCAGCGCATCCAACTTGAGATGCGAAATGAAATGGTCGGCATGTTTGAACGAACCACATGCCTTACGATCTGCAAACGATCACGACTTGTGCTCATTTGAAAAACAGCGGCACATTGGCATTGTAGTACTCGCCTACACAGCCTGAGCCGCCCGCCTTATCTTGTGCTGAAGCAAAGACTCTAACCACGTAGCGCTTGGCATTCAATATGTCTGACATGGCTTGGTCGCGGATACCTCGGTACATCTCAAAACTAAGCACGTCGCCACCTTCTACATAGTGAACTTTGTTGTAATACGTTGGTGCTCCGCCCGTCTCTTGCACTTGGACGGTGTAGTTACAAACGCCGCCAGTGATCTTGGGTTTGATGCTCACCACGCAGATAAATTTTTCACTCGCTGAAAATAAATTTTTGCTGTCCCACGTGTGCGCGCTACAGTCCATGCTGTGCGTCAGTGAAGCAACACCACTTGCAATAGCGCCGCCATCCACTACGGTAAGTTTGTGATTAAGTTTGCCCAGACAGCTTGGCAACGGGGAGCCTGAATTGAGTGGTGTGGCGTGTGCGGAAATGGTGTACTCCCCTTTGCCCCAGCCTGGCCCTTGCTTGATGGCGGACAGTACATCCGCTGGCTGGCCGGTGTTGTGCGCCACGGCCTTTTGCACGCCGTCTTTGGCCACGGTGAGCGTGTATGCGCAGTTTGGTTGGTTGGCTTGTTGGTTGATGATACGTACGTCCATGCTAATGGCTGTTGGCATGAAAAGACTGCTGAGTGTGCCGTCCGTGTCAAAAGTGCTGTTGCCAAGAGGTGTGGTGATCGAGACCGTCGAGCTGTCAATGGTCATCATATTGAGTGCGCCGAGCTTTGGCCCTGCGAGATGTGCCGATGAACTCTTGATGCCCCCCGAACATGCAGGAACGTCGCTAACAGGAACGGGGGTCCAAGGGCCAACGGTAGCGAGGTATTGGCCAGGCGCTGGCACTTGGTCAAAAACCATCGTTTGGCTCATCGGCAAGGTGCTAATACCCGTATTCTCGATGGTTTTGCCAGTGGCCTCGTGCTTCAGACGAACCACGTAGCCGCACGGCGTGTCGGACTTTCCTTCAACGTTCACCATCCAAATTTTGTTGGTCTTGTCATAACCATCGTCGACCAGTTTCACACCAGTGATGTTAGTCGCAATGCTAAGCTTGAAGCGCTTGATTTCAAAGTCGGCTGACGCACTGCCAACGCAGTGGGGGTTTGCGTTGGTATAAGCTGCGTCTGCATCCAAAACTAGGCGGTAATTACCTGTTGCAGGGATAGTGCCCATTGAAAATCGCTGAGCCGCAGCAGGCAGCGCAAAAGTTTTTAATATCGGGCCAACCACCACCGTATTGATCGCATCATTGCCGGGGATCCTTGTCATGACGGTGACGTTGAACGCGCAAGGCTCACTAGGTCCGTTGGACTGTACATTCGCCACCAGCTCAACTATGCCAGGCGAAACCTCAGTTTGAGCCAGGGCTATCTTAGTCAACCTAGGCTTGTTGTTGATCGACTGCTGGCCCTGCTGGGCTTGACCCGTCGCTTGCGGCGCAGCAACGCCATTTGCAGCACCTTTCTGAGGTGAAGGCGATCTGGTATCGGTTATGTTCATTGTTGTAAACGTATTGGGCTGAACCGAGCAACCCGGCGCGCCGCTATGCGCGATGCCAGTCAGCGTTGCCGTTTTTAACCCCGGCGTGGAGTAGTCCTTCATGCGGGCTATCGCTAACGCCGGATAGGTCACGGGTATCACCTCGGGCGTCGTGTTGTCACTGTAGGCAATCTGGACCCAACAGGTGACGTTGGCTTTTTTTTCCGCCGGGCTGTAATCCACGTTCAGTTGATACTTCACTAAAACGGTCGGTGCGTTGTCCGTGAGCTTGGGCGGATTACTGGTTGTGGACACGCCATTCCACGTGGATTTAAAATCACTTAGCGTCGCTGCGCCAGCGCCGGAAGCGCCCGCCAGAAGCGCCATTGCTCCTGCGATGGCAATTAATTTGGCTCGCCGTCGATTCCCATGCGAATTCATCCCAGCGAAATCTAGTTTCCGACATTGATTGACCAGCGCGGTCAGCAAACCACCAGTCAAAAACGTGAATGCGCAAATGGCAGCCAAGGGATTGATGGGGATTGAGTTCGTTTTCATGGCGTTATTCCGATTGAAGTGAAAATGTTGTTTGCATCGACCGTGTCAGCGGTGTCGTCATGCGTATTTTGCAAAAATGGATGTTCAAGGTTGTTCTTCAAACAATTAGCCCGTTGAGAGGCGGGGCGGTGGCTACAAGTTTTGTTCCCCTTCTGAGTCGGTTCGCAAAGCGAATAGGTTCAAAGGTGTCAAAAAGATTTCGCCATGCACCACAGGCGGTGCAGATCATTGCACAGCATCAGCATCAGCATCAGCATCAACATCAACATAAATAGGAATAAAGTCAGACACGAATGACGCCTTTGCTGGTCGCCATCTTTGCGTTTTTGGTGTCGGTACGGTTTCTCTTGCGGATGCTGCCTTTGCTTCCCCCGAGCGCATTGGGGTTGGTGTTCAGCCATTCGCGAATCTGGCGTACCTCGCGCTGTCGCTTTGCAATCCGCTCGACTTCTTTGCTGCGCAGATCAAGCTCGAGGCCGTGGAGATCTTCGTCGCGATGCCGGTTGAGCAGGGTGGGAGGGATACCGAAAATGCCCTGCGAGTAGGTAAACAGAACGACCTTAAGCAGGACGGCTGGTGGGTACGCAATGGCACGGGTCTTGTCGTTGCGATAGCGTGCGTCGAAGCGGGAAAGGTCAATCTCGTGATCAATGAGATGGTTAGACAGGCGTTTTGTTTTGTTATCCGCGCACATTTCCATGCGCCGTCGCGCCCGTCCCTTCCTTGTAGGCCGGGCAAGGCCAGTGCGCACCTCACGCCGCTGGATGAATACCGGCGGCCGGGCAAGAATGATGAAGCGCGGCGAGAAGCTTACCGCGCGCTATTCAAAGCACTTTTCAAAGCACTGATGGCGCCAGAGCAAGTAGATTCGATCAGGAACCCAACCAATGGTAATTTCGCGCTCGGGCGCAAGCGCTTTCAGTAACAGATTGAATCGGCGCTTGACAGGAGGGCGAGTCGCGGCATGTCTGGGCGACCGACCAAGCATGTGCAGTCAGATGATCAGCAAAAGGAATTGCTGTGAAAACAGTGGTCTGCCCCCATTATTCCCAACTTCAAAAAACCTAGGTGCTAGCGATGACCCCAATGCTGTCAGCAGCGGTTGTAAACTGATACACAGCAGCGATTGAAAACTGATACACCGTTTTGAGATGATGGCTGCTTTTCGGAGCGGTCTTGAAACCCAACGAGGTGTATGTGGAAATTCAGTTATTGAGCAAGCATGGGTTCA
>JANYBL010000003.1 GCA_025360815.1 Burkholderiales bacterium | reverse complement strand
TCATCACGTTCGGTGTCGCCTCCACGCTCGGCATGATTTTTGGCTCACTTGCCTATTCAATTGTGTTCAAACGGTTCCGCTGGGAAGGTTTCGCCAACATTGAGGATACCCGTAACCACATTGTCGGCGCCGTGTTAATGGGCGCAGGCGGCGTGACCGCAATGGGCTGCACCATCGGCCAAGGCATCACGGGTGTATCCACATTAGCATTTGGCTCATTCATCGCGCTCGCCGCCATGATCGTCGGCTGCTACGCCACGCTTAAATATCAATATTGGAAGCTCATGCAAGAAGCGTGAGAATTAATTTCGGCAGAAATAATGCTCATACTCGCTGGAAAATCAGGGGTTTAACCTAGAAAAATAGTAAAAACTGCGCAAAACCGTCAAATGGCTGTAAAACATTTGTCATTCATTGTTGACCAGAACGTTGCAAAAATTTATAATAGTAGGCTTCGTTGGGTCGTTAGCTCAGTTGGTAGAGCAGCGGACTTTTAATCCGTTGGTCGCAGGTTCGAATCCCGCACGGCCTACCATCGAATACATAAAAAGGCTTAGGTGAAAACCTAAGCCTTTTTTGTTTTTTAGGTGAAGCCTTTTAGGCAGAGAACCGCCTTGCTGCGGGCTTTTTAGTCGAATCGATCCCAACCAATTGCTGTCAACAGCGGCCTCATACCGATAAAACTTAGTTTGAGTAATGTGGGCGAGTTGGTCAAGTTGTCCAGCAAAGCGCTGTTCGTTTCAGTTCAGTTAATCCAAGCTACGCCTTTTCACTGGTCACGTTAGAATGGCATATGCAGTGATTTTTCTCTGCCCCCTTGTCTATAACGCATACGATTCTTGTTGCTTCAGCGGCGCATGGAATGATGTAGGGTGTTTCTATTACTGCTGTAGCCAGCGCGGGTGATCGCATGGATTTAGTTGTTGCTAAGCCAGAAGGCCTTTATTGCACGGCGGGCGATTTTTATATCGATCCTTGGAAACCGGTTCCGCATGCCGTCATTACCCATGCACACTCTGATCACGCAAGGCCTGGACATGGGCACTACTTGGCGCATACTCACAGCGAAGGCACATTGCGTACGCGTCTTGGTAAAATCACGTTGCAAACGTTGCCCTATGGCGAAGCGATTGAACATAACGGGGTAAAAATTTCGTTGCATCCAGCAGGCCACGTATTAGGCTCAGCGCAAGTGCGGCTGGCGCATGGCGGGCGTGTTTGGGTCGCTTCGGGTGACTATAAACTTGAAGATGACGGAACGTGCACACCATTTGAGCCGGTGCGCTGCGACACCTTTATTACTGAATCAACGTTTGGCCTTCCGATTTATCGCTGGTCTTCGCCCGCCGCGCTTTCGCTTGAAATAAATAACTGGTGGCGCGGTAACGCCGATGCCGGGCGGACTTCGGTACTTTTTTGCTATGCCTTCGGTAAGGCGCAGCGCATTTTGTATGGCGCGGATGCCTCTATTGGCGCCATCGTGGTTCACGGTGCGGTCGAGCCGCTCAATGCCGTCTACCGCGCTGCGGGTGTGGCCTTAGCGCCGACGCTGCGGGTTAGTGATGAGGCGGTGAATCCGCAACTGCTCAAACGTGCGCTGGTGCTCGCGCCACCTTCAGCCCAAGGAACGCCGTGGATGAAGCGCTTCGGCAACTATGCTGACGCGTTCGCCAGTGGTTGGATGCAGTTACGTGGCCTACGCCGCCGCCGTGGTGTTGATCGTGGCTTTGTGATGTCTGACCATGCCGACTGGCCGAGCTTGCAGAAGGCTATTAAGGCCACAGGCGCTGAGCGCGTGTTTGTAACGCATGGTAGCGTGGCGACAATGGTGCGCTGGCTTACTGAAAATGGGCTCGCTGCGCAGAGTTTCAAGACTGAGTACGGTGATGATGATGTGGCAGACATACCAACATCATCAGCAAATGTGGAGCCCCTGAGCGTGGAGCCAGCGAATGCGGAACCGGCGAACATTGAATCGAATGGTCAAGATGCGGCGCAAACACCTAAGGCGGCCAGCAATTCATGAAAGCATTCGCCGCGTTGTACCGCGCGCTTGACGCGACCACTTCAAGTCTAGCCAAACAAGCCGCATTGCAACATTATTTTCTCGCCGCGCAACCCGCTGATGCAGCGTGGGCAGTGTATTTCCTAGCCGGTGGTAAGCCGCGCCAACTCGTCCCTACAAAGGTCTTGCGCACATTGGTCCGTGACGCGGCAGGCTTGCCTGAATGGTTATTTGATGAAAGCTATGACGCTGTTGGTGACCTAGCCGAAACCATATCGCTGCTATTGCCGCCGCCCACGCAGTCGCACAATCTTGGTTTGGCGGGTTGGATAGAGCAACGATTGTTACCGCTGCGCAAGACTACGCCTGAGCTACTGCCAAATACCTTACGTGCACAGTGGGAGCAACTAGCGATTGACGAGCGGCTGGTGTACTTCAAGCTCATGACGGGCGGTTTTCGCGTCGGTGTTTCGCGCCTACAGGTCACGCAGGCGTTGGCAGCGGTCGGCGGTATCGATGCTAAGCGCGTCGCACAGCGGCTGATGGGATATCTGCACATTAATGGGCAACCCACTGCGTCAGAATATGTGGCGCTGATCGCACCTGAAAGTGATGGCGAACTTAATCAGAAGGCCAGCGGTCAGCCATATCCATTTTTTCTGGCCCACCCGTTTAACCTGTCACTTGATCAGTTTGATGCCGCGCTTGGCGCACCAGAAAACTGGTTGATCGAATGGAAATGGGACGGCATTCGTGCGCAATTGGTACGGCGTGCCGGGCAGGTATGGCTGTGGTCGCGCGGTGAAGAACTGGTGACGGATCGCTTTCCCGAACTGGCCGCGATGGGCGCAGCGTTGCCGGACGGCTGCGTGATTGATGGTGAAATTGTGGTGTGGCGGGAGACCACGAAAGCAACGGACGTAATATCAACTAATGCGGCTGATGATGCAACAAGCAACGCTAAAGGCGCTGTTCAACCTTTTGCCGATTTACAAAAACGAATTGGACGTAAAACGATTGGTGCCAAGCTGCTGCGCGATGTGCCGGTCGTCTTGATAGCCTATGACTTGCTGGAGTTTGCGGGGCAGGATTTGCGCGAGAAGCCGCAGCGAGAACGCCGGGTTCTGCTCGGTCATCTCATCGCCCAAATAGGGAATCCACAACTTTTGCCAAGCCCAGCGCTGACGGGCGAGACTTGGGCTGATTTGGCGCACCAGCGCGAAGCCGCGCGGAGCATGGGCGTTGAGGGCATGATGATCAAGTCGAAGACAGCGCAGTACGGTGTTGGCCGCACTAAAGATGTCGGTGTATGGTGGAAATGGAAAATTGATCCGCTGCGTATCGACGCGGTGCTAATCTACGCGCAGCGCGGCCATGGGCGGCGTGCCAGCCTTTATAGCGATTATACTTTTGCCGTTTGGGATGACGCGGCGGGGCAAAATACAGTGGTAAACGGTGCGCCCGAACAAACCGAACGTAAGCTGGTGCCTTTTGCAAAAGCGTATTCAGGTTTGACCGATGCCGAGATGGCTCGTGTTGATGCGGTGATCCGGAAAACGACCATCGAAACTTTCGGCCCAGTGCGCAGTGTTAAGCCAACACTGGTGTTCGAGTTGGGTTTTGAAGGAATCGCCCGCAGCCCGCGCCATAAGAGCGGTATTGCGGTACGTTTTCCGCGCATGTTGCGATGGCGCGAAGACAAGCCAGTGGCCGAGGCCGATACGCTCGCCACACTGTCAGCTTTGCTGCCGGGATCGTCGCTGCCATGAACAATGACCCGAAGCATCACCCAATGCAAAACCAAAAGCATCGCATCAAGCACGAACTAGAAGTTTGGTTTGCCGAACGCAGCTGGAAACCGTTCAAGTTTCAGAAAGAAGTCTGGCAAGCGATTGCGCAAGGTGAATCAGGGCTGCTGCATGCCACCACTGGCGCGGGCAAGACCTACGCGGTATGGTTAGGCGCGTTGATTTCGTTTGGGGCGGAAGCGCAATCAAAAACGACGTCAAAACATCCGACAGCTACGACTAAAAATAATGCATCAAATAGGGTCTTGAGTGCCAAGCAAGCACCATCAACATCACTACCCCCGCCGCTAACAGTGCTCTGGATCACGCCCATGCGCGCGCTGGCTGCCGATACGCTACGCGCCCTGCAGCAGCCCCTCGATTTTTTGAATCAGCGCATGCTGATCAATGGCGACAGCGCAGCGACTTTCTCAGCCGATGCGGCAGCTTGGAGCGTTGGCGCGCGCAGCGGTGATACAGCGACCGCTGAGCGCAACGCGCAAAACAAACGACTGCCCACCGTGTTAGTGACCACCCCGGAAAGCTTATCGGTATTGCTCTCACGCGCCGATGCACGTGAAGCGCTGGGGAGTGTGAAGATGGTGGTAGTAGACGAGTGGCATGAGTTGCTTGGCAACAAACGTGGGGTGCAAACTCAGCTGGCGATCGCTAGGCTACGGCACTGGAACAGCAAGCTGCAAATTTTTGGCATGTCGGCTACTTTAGGCAATTTGCAGGAGGCGATGCACACCTTGCTGGGGCATTATGGCGGCAGCTTAATACAAGGCCAAGTGCCGAAAAAATTAGTTATTGATACGTTACTACCAAAGCAGGTAGAGCGCTTTCCGTGGGGCGGACATTTGGGCCTAACCATGTTGCCGCAGGTAATTGAAGAAATCGACAAGAGCACGACCACTTTAGTGTTTACTAACACTCGCTCACAGTCAGAAATTTGGTATCAAGCGCTGATCAATGCACGGCCCGACTGGGCTGGCTTGGTGGCGCTTCATCATGGCTCGCTGGATCGCGGCGTGCGTGAGTGGGTTGAGGCGGGCTTAAAAAGTGGTGAGCTGAAGGCGGTGGTGTGTACGTCCAGCCTTGATCTCGGCGTTGATTTTTTACCGGTCGAGCGCGTGCTGCAGATTGGCTCGCCCAAAGGCGTTGCACGGTTGTTGCAGCGGGCGGGCCGTTCTGGTCACGCGCCAGGCAGGCCGTCGCGAATCACGCTAGTGCCCACGCACAGCCTTGAAATAGTGGAAGGTGCTGCTGCACGCACAGCAGTTGCTGCCGGACAGATCGAAGCGCGATCATCGCCATCGCAGCCGCTTGATGTGCTGGTGCAGCATCTCGTCACGGTAGCGCTCGGCGGCGGTTTTGTCGCAAATCATTTGTTGGCCGAGGTGCGCAGTACGGCAGCGTATGCCAACCTGTCTCAAGATAATTGGGAATGGGCGCTCAACTTCGTGCGGCAGGGTGGTGCGTCGTTATCTGCTTATCCAGACTATAAACGCGTTGTGCCGGACGAGGAGGGCATCTGGCGTGTGCCCGATCAACGTTTAGCGCGTCGCCACCGCATGAACATTGGCACCATCGTAAGCGATGCCAGCATGGCGGTGCAATATTTAGGCGGGGCTAAAATTGGCACGGTAGAAGAGAGTTTTGCGGCACGTCTAAAGTTAGGCGACTGTTTCTTATTTGGCGGGCGCTTGCTTGAGCTAGTGCGCATTCACGACATGACTGCTTGGGTGCGGCGTGCTAGCGGCAAGCGCCCGGCTGTGCCGCGCTGGAACGGCGGGCGCATGCCCCTATCAACGACATTGGCTGATGCGGTGATTGCGCAATTAGCACTGGCGGGGGCGGGGGAGGGTGACGGTACTGGTAATAGTCGTGATCAGGATGATGGCGAAGGACGTTACGATTCGCCCGAACTAAAATCATTGCGACCGCTGCTAAAATTACAGCAGGCATGGTCGGCGCTGCCCACGCCGCAAACGCTCTTAGCGGAGGCTTTAAAAACACGTGAAGGTTGGCATCTTTTTGTGTATCCGTTTGCGGGTCGTCATGTGCATCTGGGGCTTGCGAATCTGATCGCCTGGCGGATGGCGCAGCATGCGCCACGCACGTTTTCAATTGCTGTCAATGACTACGGTTTTGAGCTACTGAGTGCTACCGAAGTTGATTGGGTCATGCTGTTGCCGATGGTGCTGACAGTAGCCCACAACCATATTGCTGAAGCACAAGAAGCGCAAACACATGATGATGAACATACGGCGTTATTGCATGAAGTATTGGCCAGCTTAAATGCGAGCGAACTCGCGCAGCGACGTTTTCGCGAAATTGCGCGTGTATCGGGGCTGATCTTTCAGAGTTTTCCGGGTGAAAACCGTAGCAGCAAACAGTTGCAAGCCTCATCCTCACTTTTTTATGAGGTTTTTCGCAAATATGATCCAGCCAATCGGCTATTGCTACAGGCCGAACAAGAGCTCCTCGCGAATGAGCTTGAAATTAACCGGCTGTTGGCAAGTCTCGCTCGTATCGGCACGCTGCAACTCGTACTTAAAATACTGGTGCGCCCGACACCGTTTTCTTTTCCGCTGATGGTCGAGCGGCTTCGTGAGAAGTTGTCGAACGAGAACTTGGCTGATCGCATCGCCCGCATGGTTGCAGAGCTTGAGAAGGCAGCTGGCGGCAGCACGACGACAGACAATATTGCCGCCACAGAACGGGTGAAAGACTCGCTGGTGTTTGGTGGTGATGGTAATAGTGGTGGTAAAGGCAATGCGACTAACAACGACGGCAACGGGTTACGAGAGGGGCGGAGCGCGCGGGATATACGAGGACGAGGTCGGCGCGAACGCAAGCCTACAAAACCCTCTAAACCCTCTAAGCCCTTACCGTCATTATGATGAAAGCAGCATCCACAACCAAGGTTCACTGGGCCGGCATTGAGGTTCACCTATTGGCTGAGCGTGCCGTTTGGTGGCCCTCGGCAAAAACACTGTTTATTGCCGATCTACATCTCGGCAAGGCTGCGACTTATCGCGCCCTGGGCCAGCCGGTGCCCGGCGGCACTACGCATGAAAACTTGGCGCGATTGTCAGCGCTCATTTCACACCATGCGCCGCAGAAAATTATTTTTCTCGGTGACTTTTTGCATGCGGCAGCTGCTCGCACGGCGGACGTACTGGCGATGCTCGATGAATGGCGAGCCTTGCATGCGGAAGTTAAAATGACGCTGGTGCGCGGCAACCACGACAGCCGCGCGGGCGATCCACCATCGCGACTGAGAATCGATGTCGTTGATGAGCCTTATCTAGAAGGTCCGTTTGCGTTATGCCATTACCCGCAGCAGCACAACACGCATTTTGTGCTGGCAGGTCATGTTCATCCGGTTTGCCGATTGTCTGGCCGCGGTCGTGACAGCTTGCGCATGCCCTGTTTTGTCAGCGAGGCGCGTCAGGCGACGCTACCCGCGTTTGGTGAATTCACCGGCGGATGGTTGGTGTGTGATCAGCCGGGGCGCAGGCTATATCCAGTGGGCGGTGAAGCGGTGTGGTGTTTACCCGCAACAGATGTGTAGTTGTGTTGTGCTTGCCTATTGGTCGTGAAGGCTTTCGATAGGGCGGAATCGGGCGAATTGCCCCAAGAGCCGCACCAGTACTAGACTTTGCGAGTAATGACACTTTCGTTGTTTCGTATATCATGCCTATTCAATTTAAAAGCGCTCAACCCATGAAGACAATGGCAATAAACAGGGGAACATTGAATCAACACAACGGGCCGCAGATTTGCGTGCCGCTGGTTGGGCGCAACTTGGAAACGCTGCTGATTGAGTTGGCCGCTATCATGCCAAAACGTCCCAACCTGATTGAATGGCGCGTTGATTTTTTTGACGATATTCATGACCAGCAACGCGTTGTCAATGCAGCAATAGCCATTCGGCAGGCTGCTACTATCCCGATTATTTTTACGCGCCGTGCAGCGCATGAAGGCGGTGAGGCAATTACGATCAATGAAGAAGCGGTCGTCGGATTGTATGAAGCCGTGTGTAAAAGTGGTGCGGTAGATTTTATTGATTATGAATTAAGTCAATCGTCAGACCATCGCGCTAAGCTGCGCCGACTCTCCCGCCAGCACCAGGTCGCGATGATCATGTCACATCACAATTTTAAACATACGCCACTTAAAGCAATGCTTATCGACAAGCTTGCCGAAGCCGAGGCGCAAGGCGCGGATATCGCAAAGCTGGCCGTGATGCCGCAGCAGCCGTCGGATGTCTTGGTGCTGCTTGAAGCCACGCTGGCTGCCAGCCAAACGATGCAGATACCAATCATCACTATGTCAATGGGCGCAATGGGTGCTATGACGCGGCTCTGCGGGCATTTATACGGCTCGGCATTAACATTTGCAGCGGGACAAAACAGCTCCGCCCCCGGCCAAATTCCGATCGAAGAACTACAGACTGGTTTGAAAATACTGCATAGCGCGTCGGGTCGAGAATAGCCTTATTTGCGCCTCGTAGAAGACAAATTAGCCCGAACTTCTACAGCATACCAACGTCTTACTTTAGGTAAAATTAAAGCACGTAGTTTTGCTGCGCTTCGGTTTGTACTGATCCGCTCGCATTTTCGATAGCGGACTTAACCAGCGTTCGTGACGGGTAAAGGACGTGTCGTCTTGATGTACACGCTGAGTTCGTCTGCCACTCCACCACCGCCGTAACAATCATTACTTTCCGAACGGAACCTATTTTGAACACATCCACACTTGGCGATCTAGCGCATCCGCGTGTTGTTGCCGCGCTCGCGGCGTTAAAAGAATTGTCGTCAGGTGGCGACATTGGTGGTCACGGTGATGCTGTCGGTAACAGCAAGGAAGCACAATCTGCAGAGCCTGGTGATGGTCTAGGTGAACAAGGCCAACGCGAAAATATTGTTGCTAGGCTTGCGGCCGTCGTCGACACATTGCGCCCGCGCGATGCCGACGATAGCGAGCTGGCCGAAGATCGGTTTACCGTTTTGTGTGAAGCCCTTGAACGCGATCAAAATTTGCGATGTTCGCTACGAAATAGTTTGGTGCAATTATTTGCCCAAAAAAAGCAAGTTGGCTTTTTTGCCGATACGGGTATTTTGCCTAATAGCGGCTTTTTTTCAGAGTTACGGCGGCGTTTGATACACCGCGTGTTTCCGGCTATCTCGGACGCAGGATCGCTCCAAGATAATATGAATCAGATCTATCGCCACCGCGATGATGAGATCTGGTTAGACAATATTTCGGTTGCGCTGAAGCTGCGTTTTTGGGCTGCTTTGCAGTTTGACGATGTTGCAGACGATGTTGCAGACGGTGGCGCAGCCAATGGGGAAACCAAACGCATCAACGACTCACACGGTGATGCTCCCAACTATAACGGACAAGCCAGCACGCTAGCCAAGCATGCGCTGGCTTTTGAAGCCATGCTTGGCGATTCGCTTTCACAAATGCTGGATGCTTGTGACGTGCTCGCGATTCGTATCGGTGCGATGGGCTTAGAGCCTGAGTTGATGCGGCTGTATCCGCGCGCCGCCACCTCGAGTGAGGTGCGCCATTCGCCGTTTGTTGCACTCGCGGTCGAGGCGCAACAGTTGTCGGCTGCTTATCGGCGATATTTAGCCGATGGTGAATCACCGGCAGACGATGAGCGCCAATTATGGGTGCTGATTGATCAATGTCGTGACGTGATCGAACGGGTGCGCGCGCGTGCCGCCAGCGTAGGCACAAGTTTGTCGTTGACCTATTTGCTCAGGCGTTTGGATCAGAGCTTGCTGCGCTTAGAAACGATCGTGCGAATGTTGGCGGCGCGTCATGAGGCTCATCATGATTTGGCTGGCAAGGCTAGCATGGCCGATATAGCCGCAGCGCAGGTGCCATCGCTGCCAGCGCAATGGGCGCGTTTCCTCAGCCATGTGGTGGAAGGTGAAGGGCAACGGCAGGGCATTCGCGAGCATATTAGCCGCACGATTGGCCTCTTGGCGTTACGTGTCACCGACAATGCGAGCCGAGCGGGCGAACACTACATCACCACGACAAGCGAAGAATATCGGCAGCTATGGCGTGCAGCAATGGGGGCGGGTTTTATCGTCGGTTTTATGGCGCTACTGAAAGTTTATGCGTCGCACGCTGCCTTGGCACCGCTGGGCTATTTTGCCGCTTATGCCACGATTTATGCGTTTGGCTTCATGCTGATTCATGTGCTGCATCTCACGCTTGCCACCAAGCAACCCGCCATGACAGCCGCAACCATTGCCAATGCCATCGGCGAAATTGGCGGGAATGCAAGAAATAGCAATAACGAACGTAGCAATACGCAAAGCAAGGCAAAAGCCCGTGATGTTGAAAAGCTGGCGACGCTGGTCGTTGATTTAATCCGCAGCCAAATCGCAGCGATTTTGGGCAATGTGTGTATCGCTATTCCAACCGCTGTCCTCATTAGCGTCGTGATTGCGAGCGTTAGCGGGCAACCATTGATGAGTGCAGAAAAAGCGCAAAAATTAATTCATGATGTCTCGCCGTTTGAAAGCATGGCACTGTTTCATGCCGCCATTGCAGGCGTATGCTTATTCATTGCGGGGCTGATTTCAGGCTACTACGATAACCTCGCCGCCTACGAGCGCATACGAGAACGCCTTGAGCATGCGCAATGGCTTCAAGCAATGTTCGGCCAAGTGCGCTTAGCGCGGTTGGCAGCGTATCTCGACAACAACTTGGGTGCGCTGGCAGGCAATTTTTTCTTGGGTGTGATGTTGGCGTTGGTCGGCACGGTTGGTTTTTTAATCGGCTTACCGATTGATGTGCGGCACGTGACATTGTCCTCGGCCAATGTTGGCTTGGCGTTGGCAGCACTTAATTTTTCGGTGGATGTTTTAACCGTGGGTAAAATAATGCTCGGCATTGGGCTCGTGGGCTTGATCAATTTGAGCGTTAGCTTTGCGTTAGCGCTTTGGGTGGCGATGCGTTCACGCGGTGTTGGCTTTGGTCAAACGCGGCTGTTGGTGGCGATTTTGTGGGCTCGGCTGACGATCATGCCGAAACAGTTTTTCTGGCCGGTTGACGCTGCGGCCACCACTGTCGATGTCGAGAAAACTCGGTAAAAAGCGTTTGCTTGGCAGGCGAGTTATGCCTCAAACTCCGCGCCAGTGCTTGCGTTTGGACTGACGCCACCTTCCACTGTTGGGGTATGCCGTTGACTTACGCCCGACCGTAAAGTTGACTGACATCGCCGAGCGCAGTCGAAATTTGATTTAAGATGCAGCTCGTTGACCAAGCGTTGTGAGTATTAATTGGTGCAACCAAGCAATGCAACGCAATGGTGCAACGAAACCGCAAACAGCGCCGCATAGCGAGACCGCATAGCGAAGCAGTGCAACAAATCACCCAATCACCCAACCACCCAATCATCCAATCAGTCAGGCAGATCAACTCAGGGAGACGAATAATGAAATCATTGGCATCATTAATGGCCTCGTCGGCTGTCGTTAGCGTGGCGTTATGCTCGGCTTATGTTGCAACGGCCCAAGAATCTCTCCCGCCGGTTTCACCACAAGCCACTGCAGCCCTGAAAAAAATCGCCGCTTTGCCCTTAGTTGAAAAGGCCATGGCGGCAATTTTGCGAGATGACGCCCTGACGCTGAAAGACCAAATTGACATTACCGAAATTCCCGCGCCACCCTTCAAAGAATCGGCTCGCGCGGCGGATCTATTGAAGCGCTTTAAAGCACTGGGCATGAACGATGCGCGGATCGATGCGGAGGGAAATGTGATCGCCCGCCGAGCCGGTACGTCGAAGGACGGTAGGCCGCGGCTGGCGCTGGCAGCACATCTCGACAGCGTGTTTCCGGAAGGCACGGACGTTAAAGTCAAGAGGCAAAACGACCGCTACTACGCGCCCGGCATTATTGATGATTCACGCGGCTTGGCGGCCATGTTGCAGGTGCTGCGCGCGATGAATGAAACTAAAATCGAAACGGTGGGCGATGTACTCTTCGTTGCCAATGTGGGTGAAGAAGAGCTGGGCGATTTGCGCGGGGTAAAAGCGCTATTTCGTGACGCCAAAAATGACGGGAAACCCATTGACGGCTTTATCTCCATCGATGGTTCGGCTGTTTGGCGCATCGTAAATGCGGCGACTGGTAGCCGCCGTTTTAAGATCGCGTTTAAAGGCCCCGGCGGCCACAGTTTTGGCGCGTTCGGTTTGCCATCCGCGACGCACGCGATGGGCCGCGCGATTGCCAAAATTGCGGATATTCAAACCTTGAAAGAACCAAAAACCACATTTACAGTTGGCACCGTCAATGGCGGCACATCAGTAAATGCAATTGCAGCCGATGCCGAACTGGGGCTCGATATGCGTTCTGACAGCGCAGATGAATTGATGGCGCTGGAGGGACAAGTAAAAGCCTTGGTCGCGCAAGCAGTCGTGGAGGAAAACGCACGTTGGAAAATGAAATCAGAGATGAATGCGATCACGGTCGAGTTCAAATTAGTCGGTGACCGCCCCGCCGGCAGCCAGCCGTTAACGTCCCCGGTGGTCAGCGCAGCACGCGCCGCGACCAGCGCGATGGGCATTGAAGTCAAGGCCATTCAAGCGTCAAGCACAGATTCTAATTTACCGATCGCGCTTGGCATTCCAGCGGCTACGCTCGGCGGCGGTGGTGCTGGTAGTGGAAGCCATTCGCCCGGCGAATGGTACACGCCGATCAAAGCCTATGAAGGCCCGCAGAGCGTTTTATTGACGGTCTTGGGGCTGGTCGGGGTAAAGACGGTTGGCGTGCCGTTGTTGCCGCTGCACAGCCCGAAATAACGCTAGATGATGGGTTCACTTTTAAGTTCCTGCCAACCGCTACTGCACTAATTTGCCGGTTTTACGCAAGAAGGTGAGATCCACAAAATTTGAGCCACGATCACTTTTGGGCGTGAACACCAGCGTCATTCCCTCCAGATCAAAGCGTTTCTCGCCGCTAAATGCCGACGCAATGTTGGCGCGCGACAAATCTTTTCCGCTGCGTTCAAGCGCACGTACCAGCCCCTTGCCGGCAACGAAGCCCTCTAGCGTCACGTGCGAGGGTGGCTCGTCACGGTATTTTTTCATTAAAGCCCGGTGCTCGGCTTGTAGCCTGCTGTTGTTCGCATCGGGATGCGGCACTACTTGAGTCAGCATGACGCTTTCAGCAAAATCAGGCGATGCCAGTTCAATCAATGTGCGGTGATTAACAGTTGAAAAACCGACCACGTTTGCGCCTTTGTTTTGTGGTCTGAAGCTCTTTAAAAATTCCGCAGTCGCAATCGTGTCGGCAGCGATCACAACGACTTGCGCTTTGAGGCGGGAGAGATCGCGATTGATGGCATCGACGTTTTTCAAGTCATTGTTGAGTATGCTTTTGTTCACCAAATTCAGGCCGCGCGCTTTTAGTTGCTCGGCAAATTCACTGGCGATCCCCGCGCCAAAGGCATTGTTGCTGGCCACTATCGCGAAAGTCGTGTTGCCGAGCAACGCAAAGTGTTGAACGATATGCTTAGCTTCATCGCGATAGGTAGGGCGAACAAAATAAATATGATCCGGCGCGCCGCCCAATTCAATTCCGCTTAATGGCGCATAGAGCGTCATTTTGGAAGCTTTAAAATAAGCGTCCTTCGACAGCGCAACCAAACCGTCATCGCCGATAAAGCCAAAGAGTACGTCGGCTTTATCTTTTTCAATCAGTTCGCGGGTCAATAGGACGGTGTTGGCAGCATTACCTTCGTCGTCCTTTGATATGACCGAAATTTTGCGACCATTGATACCGCCGATTGCGTTGGTGTGGTCGAAGAAAGTGCGGGCACCGGCGATATAGTCGCGGCTGACGTCACTGTTAAGCCCCGACTGATCGGTAACGATACCGATACGAATTTCTTGGCTCGATGCAATGTTAACGGTGGCACACCAAGAGAAAATAAGTGAGGCTGCCAACGCTGCAAAAGTGCGAATAATTGTTGAGAGAAATTGAATTTTCATGATTGAAGGTAAACAGTACGCATTTAAATTTAGGACAGCATTACAGTGTAGCGGCTCAATATTTCATCGCCATGACAAGGGCCTAGGAACGGGCGAATAGACATAAAATCGATGAGCGGCCATGTGAAATCAGAGATTAAGACTCCGGAGCGGCACATTAGTACGGTGCAAAATAAAACGCCCGACATTGCGTCGGGCGGTTATTGCTTTGTGTTCGCTATTGCTAATTTGTGCGGCAGCGTTCGCCGAAATTTATCCGAAACGCCCCGTGATGTAGTCTTCGGTTTCTTTGCGTTTTGGTTTGATGAAAATTTCGTCGGTAACACCGTACTCCATTAGTTCACCCAAATACATATAGGCCGTGAAGTCCGACACACGCGCTGCTTGCTGCATGTTGTGGGTCACAATCGCGATGGTGTAGTCCTCTTTCAATTCATGCAAAAGTTCCTCAACCTTCGCGGTTGAAATTGGGTCAAGCGCTGAAGTTGGCTCATCAAGCAGCACCACTTCGGGCTTTACCGCCACTGCGCGCGCAATGCATAAACGCTGCTGCTGTCCGCCGGAAAGCGACAAACCTGATTGCTTGAGTTTGTCCTTCGCTTCATTCCAAATGGCCGCCTTATTGAGCGCCCACTCAACGCGTTCATCCATTTCAGCCTTGGATAAATTTTCGTAAAGTTTGACACCGAAAGCAATGTTGTCGTAAATCGACATCGGGAACGGCGTTGGCTTCTGAAACACCATGCCGACGCGCGCGCGCAGGAGATTCAAGTCCTGATCTTTGTCGAGCACGTTTTTGCCGTTCATCATAATCTTGCCCTCGGCACGCTGGCCTGGATACAGATCATACATACGGTTTAGTGTGCGCAAGAGTGTCGATTTACCGCAACCAGACGGGCCAATGAAGGCCGTTACGCGGCGCTCTAATATATCGAGATTAATATTCTTTAAGCCCTGAAAACTGCCATAAAAAAACTGCAGATTATCAACTTTAATTTTAACTTCGGGTGGCGCAGAAGAAGCGATTTCGTTCATGTAATTTCCATCGGTCTAATTTTAGATTTTTAGAGGCTGTATTATGTTTTCTGACGCTGATCAAACAAAATCCGCGCGCTGATATTGAGCGCCAACACTGAGAAAGTCACCAACATCGCGCCTGCCCACGCTAACGAGACCCAATTTTCAAACGGGCTCATCGCAAATTGGTAAATCACCACTGGCAAATTCGCCATCGGCGCGTTCATGTCCGGCGACCAGAACTGATTGTTCAACGCGGTGAATAGTAGCGGCGCGGTTTCGCCACTGATTCGAGCAACGGCCAATAAAATTCCGGTTATCACGCCGCCCTTAACCGCACGCAGTGCCACCGTTACAATCACTTTCCACTGCGGAGCGCCGAGCGCAGCAGCAGCCTCACGCAGACTGGTGGGCACCAAGGTCAGCATCGTTTCTGTTTGCCGCACCACGACCGGGATCGCTAACAGCGCCAGCGCACAAGAGCCTGCCCAACCGGAAAAATGCTTTACCTGCGCCACGTAAATGGCATAAATAAACAAACCCAAAATAATCGAGGGGGCGGATAACAAAATATCGTTTACAAACCGAGTGGTCGACGCAAACCAGTTATTTTTACCGAACTCAGCGAGGTAAATGCCGGCCATCACACCGATTGGCGTTGCGACAAAGGTGGCCACGGTCACCATCACAATGCTGCCGTAAATCGCATTTGCCAGACCGCCATCGCTTCCGGGCGGCGGTGTCATTTGCGTGAAGATAGCGACGTTCAGCCCGCCAATACCTTTTGCTACCAAGATAAATAAAATCCATAACAAGAATGCCATACCAATCGACATCGCACCCACCGCCAAAATAAGCGCGATGCGGTTAACTAAAACCCGTTTCCGGTAGAGGCTGTTCATGTTTTCATGCCTTCTTGTTTCGCGAGTTGCGACAGCATCAGCTTGGCGAGTGCCAGCACGATAAACGACAACATAAACAGCACCAGCCCCAGCGAAATCAGTGCCGAAATGTGTACCTCGTTGGTGGCTTCAGCGAATTCATTGGCGAGTGTGGATGCAATGGAAGAACCGGGCTCAAAAAGGGATGCGGCGATTTTTGGCGCGTTGCCGATCACAAATGTTACCGCCATGGTCTCACCCAATGCGCGGCCGAGCCCCAACATAATGCCGCCGACCACCCCAGCTTTGGTGAACGGCAGCACGATATAGCGCACCACCTCCCAGGTGGTCGCGCCGACGCCGTAAGCAGATTCTTTCAACATTGGCGGTACGACTTCAAAAACATCGCGCATCACCGAGGCAATGAACGGGATCACCATCACGGCTAAAATAATGCCAGCGGCTAACACGCCAATGCCGGTCGCAGCGCCTTGAAATAGCTGACCCACCACAGGGATAGGGCCGAGATAAGTGGTCAATGCGGGTTGGACGTATTCCGCGAACAAAGGCGCGAACACAAACAAGCCCCACATGCCATAAATAATGCTGGGAATGCCGGCCAGTAGTTCAACAGCGGTACCAAGCGGGCGTTTCAACCAAGCCGGACAGAGCTCGGTTAAGAAGATTGCGATTCCCAAACTGACGGGGATGCCAATGATCAACGCGATCAAAGATGTTATCACCGTGCCGTAAATCGCGTTGGCGGCACCGTACTCGTTGGTGACAGGGTTCCATGTGGTGCTGGTTAAAAAGCCGAGGCCAAATTTTTCAAAGACGGGGATCGAGCCACGCGCCAACGAAAAAATGATCGCGGCGAGAATCAATAAAACAAATAGCGCAAATGCGAGTGTCAGGTAACGAAACGCGGTGTCCTGCCAGCGTTGGCGGGCCAGCTTGGCAGCAATGGCCACAAGTTCTTGCTCACGCGACACGTATTGACCCTTGGATGATGAATTCATACTGATGTTTGTAGCATTCATAACTGACTCACCCCATTATCGCTTTCTTTTTAACCCAAGCTGTAAAAAAATCGGGCCGCCCGAGAGCAACGGCCCGAAGGTCTTGCGTTACTACTGCATTCAAAAGCGTCAGATGGACTTTCAGCTACACCTTAAGCAGCGACTGCACCATCAACAGCACTTTCAATTGCGCATTACAACTCACTCAACACGGTCAATATGCCGCAGTATTTTGCGGCGAATATCATTTCGATTACTTAAATACGGCTTGGCCAGCCGAATTTTTGATGTCGTTTTTCCACATCGTTTGCACAAGCTTTACAGCGGCCTCAGGCATTGGCACATAGTCCATTGCAGCAGCAGCTTTACCGCCGTTTTTGAACGACCACTCAAAGAACTTCAACACGGCCAGACCGTTTTCAGGCTTGTCTTGTGATTTGTGCATCAAGATGAATGACGCGCCGCTGATTGGGTAGCTGTCTTTGCCGGGCTGATCGGTCAATACCAAGAAAAAGCCAGGTGCTTTTGCCCAGTCGGCGTTGGCAGTTGCGGCTTGGAATGTCAAATCATCAGGCTGAATGAAATTACCGGCTTGGTTTTTCAGGGCGGTGTGTGTCATGTTGTTTTTCTTGGCGTAAGCATACTCAACATAGCCAATTGAACCCTTGATGCGCTGAACATAGGCAGAAACGCCTTCGTTACCCTTGCCGCCCACACCGCCTGGCCATGCTACCGCAGTGCCAGAGCCGACTTTAGCTTTCCAATCGGGACTCATTTTTGAGAGGTAGTCGGTAAACAAGAATGTTGTACCCGAACCATCCGAGCGACGAACCACCGTGATCGGATCGGCTGGCAATTTGAGCCCCGGATTCAGATCAGCAATCGCTTTATCGTTCCACAGCTTGATTTTGCCCAAGAAAATATCGGCTGCTACTGGACCTGTCAAACGCATTGCGCCGGGTTTGATGCCTTCTAAATTCACGACCAACACAACGCCGCCGATGATCGCGGGGAACTGCACGAGGCCGTCTTTGGCAAGCGCTTCTGGTGTGAGTGGCATATCGGACGCACCAAAATCAACCGTCTTGGCAGTGATCTGCTTGATGCCGCCGCCTGAACCGATAGACTGATAGTTCATGCTGGTACCGGTCGCTTTTTTGTACTCTTCAGCCCACTTGGCATAGATGGGGTACGGGAACGTTGCACCTGCGCCAGTGATGTCAACAGCGTGGCTGGTGGTTGCAAACAGGCTCGCTGTCATGGCGGTTGCGATAGTTAGGCTTGTTGCGATGCCTGTCATGAGTTGTTTCAATTTCGATTTCAATTTATGTCTCCGGTTAGTCTACAAAACGCACAGTTATCTCTTTGCTCTGCATCAAGGATAGGGCTGCAATGTGACGGCTTTATGACACTTCTGAGACGCTTTGTTAGCGGTTTTATGGACGCGTGGGACAGTCGATTTTTCAGTGTTGACAACCGGTGTCGCTGCCATCTTGTTGCAATTCGGTATTGTTGGCATCAAGTATTCGTAAATCGGCAACATTAAATGCACAAACTTGTTTTACAATCAGGGTAATAGCGTTGAAAGATGAGAAAGCTGTTGAAGATAGCGTCTGAGGAGGCGTTGCCATCAAAACCGAACAATCGCCATCCAGCGCAGCCCGGCGCAACAGATTAGCCAAGCTTTATCCCACAAATGAGCAAAAAACTCTTCCGCCAAGAAGCCATCGATGCGCAACGCGAGAAATTTTTCGGCGAGGCGACGGTTGCACGCCCGGTCACGCTATGGGCAATGACGGTGCTGGCGATCACCGCTGCCAGCCTCATGATCGCGGTCGCCGTCTGGGGCGAATATACCCGGCGGGAGCGTGTGGAAGGCTTTCTGGCGCTTGATGTGGGCGCGGCAAGGGTCAGCGTGCCCGATGCAGGCCGCGTGGCCGAACTGATGATTAAAGAAGGATTGGAAGTGAAAACGGGCGATGTGCTGGCCCGTATATCGTATGATCGATCAACAATCGCATCGTCATCGACGAGTGCCGCTGTGTCAGGTGAGATGGCGCAGCGCACCGTGATTTTGGCCAAAGAGCAAGACCAGCTTCGCGAGTTAGGCGAACAGCAAGTGCAACAGCTGCGTAAAAAAGTGCTCGATTTATCGAACGAATTGCAGCAGATCGATCGTGAGGTAAAGCTCCAAGAACGGCGCCTGAACTCGGCCCGCGAGCAGGCACAGAAATTTACAGATTTAGCCAAAGACAAGTTTTATTCCGATGTCGCGGTGCGCCAAAAGCAGGATGAGGTGACCGATCAAGAAATCCGCCTGCAAGCCTTGAAACGCCAGCGTTTAGCGTTGGACCGAGATCTCTCGAATGCCAAGCTGGAAGAGCCCGCGATCACCCTTAAATCCCGCTCGCAGGTTGATCAACTGTCACGCCAAATCAGCGAGGTCAAACAAACGCTTGCCACCGAAGATGCCAAGCGCGAAACCGTCATCCGCGCCCCTGTTAACGGCACCGTCACCAATATCGCGTTAAGCCAAGGGCAATCCGTCCCGGCGGATGCGCTGCTGGCGACCGTATTGCCGACCGGCAGTGTGCTGCATGTAGAGCTGCTTGTGCCTACCCGCGCGATCGGTTTTGTCACCAAAGGCAAAGAGGTCGTGATGCGCTATGAGGCGTTCCCGTTTGAGCGATTCGGGCAATACAAGGGCGTGATTACCGATGTGAGCCAAACAGTCTGGTCTGCCGGTGAAAAAATCGGGCCGATGCTAGCCAAAGAGCCGGTCTATCGTGTGGTGGTCACGCTAGAACAGCAGACCGTGACAGCTCTGGGGCAGACCGTGCCACTGCGTTCCGGCATGCTGGTGAATGCCGATATTTTGCTCGAGAAGCGCAGCTTGTTCGAATGGATTTTTGAGCCGGTGATTCAGCTCCGGGGGCGGTTTTAGTATGGGGCAATGCTAATGGGTCAAGTTTAATGGGTCAATTCTTCGGCCGTCGCGTCCCGGTCATCTTGCAAAGCGAAGCGCCGGAGTGCGGCATTGCCTGCTTAGCGATGATCGCGTCTTACCACGGGCATTTAACTGATCTCGCCGCGATGCGGCTCAGGCTGTCGCCGTCGCTCAAAGGCGTGACACTCAAGCACGTCTCGCAAGTCGCCGAGGCGATGGGCTTGGCCGCGCGGGGTGTGCAGGTGCAGCTCGAAAGTTTGGGCAAACTCACCCTGCCAGCCGTGTTGCATTGGGACATGAACCATTTTGTGGTGCTCACCAAAGTCAGCGGCAAAACCATCATGGTTCACGATCCGGCGCATGGCCGCCGGAAACTGACGTTTGCCGAAGCCTCCAAGCATTTCACCGGCATCGCCATGGAATTCGCCACCACGACGAGCTTTCGCAAAGTTGATGAACGCGAAAAAATCAGCGCTTGGCAGTTGTTCTCGGTCAGCGGTGGCTTGGGTGGCAGTGTGGCGCAGCTGGTATTTTTATCGCTCGCGCTGGAGGTTTTTGCGATCGCCATGCCGTTCTTTTTGCAACTGGTAGTGGATCGGGTGCTGGTGGGGCGGGATCGTGATTTACTCACCGTGCTCGGCATTGCATTTGGTGCGCTCGTCATCATCCAAGTGTTGGTCACAGGGGTTAGGGCGTGGGTGGGGGTTTATCTGAGTACCCACTTCAACATGCGTCTCCTGACAGCACTCTTCAACCATTTGCTGAAGCTGCCACTTTCTTGGTTTGAGAAGCGCCATATCGGCGATATTGTCTCAAAATTCCGCAGCGTTGACGTGATCCAAAAAACACTTTCGACAACGTTCGTCGAGACATTCATTGACGGCGTCATGGTTATTCTCACCATCGGCGTGATGGCGTTTTACAGCGCCAAATTAACCATCATTGTCGTTTCCGCCGCCTGCGTTTACGCCTTGGCGCGATGGTATTTTTACTACCCACAACGCTATGCAACTGACGAACAGCTCGCACATGAGGCAAAAGCCAGTACCCACTTCATCGAAACGCTTCGCGGAATGATGGCCATTAAGCTCAACCTGCGCGAGAACGATCGCCGCGCCGCCTATCAAAATTTGGTCGTCGAGCACATCAACGCCGGGGTGAAAGTGCAAAGCGTCGGCATATTTCAACGTGCCTCCAGCGGTCTCATTTTTGGGTTGGAAAGCGTCATCGTTATCTGGATCGGCGCCACCCTGGCCATGGACGGGATATTTACCGTCGGCATGCTCTATGCATTTTTAGGCTTCAAACTCGTGTTTTTGACCCGCGTGAATAATCTCGTCGAAAAATGGAATGAATTCCGGATGCTCGATCTCCACGCTGAGCGGATCGCTGATATTGCCTTAGCTGAGGGCGAGAGAGCCATTGGCAGTGCGAGCAGCGTCGCCATGGTGATCGCCGAAAAAGGCCAACCGATGACCATCGAAGCGCGAAACTTGGGCTATGCCTACGGCCCTGAGGGTTTTGCATTCCGCCACATCAGCTTCACGATTCAGCCGGGCGAAACAGTCGCGATGGTCGGCCCATCAGGTTGCGGAAAAACAACACTGTTGAAGGTTTTGCTGGGACTATTGCACCCGACCGAGGGGCAAGTGATCGTTAATGGTCGCGATTTGCGCGAATGGGATCTATCCCAATACCGCGCCAAGCTGGGTGCGGTGATGCAAGAAGATCAACTATTCCTGGGCTCGATCGCCGACGCGATTGCGTTCGGCGGGGAGTTTGATATGGACGATATCAAAATGTGCGCCATCGCGGCACAGGTCGACACCGAGATTGACAGCTTCCCAATGGGCTATTCCACCCTAGTCGGCGCACTAGGCACAACATTATCGGGTGGTCAAAAACAACGCGTGCTACTAGCCCGCGCCCTCTACCGCCGTCCGCAGATCCTATTTTTAGACGAAACACTCGACCAAGTTGATGCCAAACAAGAAGGTCTTATCAGATACAACCTGAAAGGACGCGTCTCCACGATCATACTGGTCAGCCATCGGCCGGAATCTGTGTTGGGGGTTAGGAAGATAAATTTGGTGGGGCTGGAATTAGGTAAAAATTAGAACGCAACAGCAACGCTACCGCCGCCAATAAGTGTCAAAGATAGGTCGTCTAGCTGAACGACTTCAATAGTCGCAACTTCAGTAAAGTCAGAATTGATTTCGATAATATTTAGTTCTTTGGATGTTCTTTGGACATTCTTTGGACATGATGACCCTTAATTTTAAAAGTAGCGAATTTAGCCAAATTAAAGACAAGCGATTTTAGGACGCGCCTCGGCGACCTAACATTTGATCTGAGAGGAATTCGCGAGCTGAAATAAGTGCGTTATCTTTTGCATTCGTGGCCAATACCGCATCAATGCCATCGTATCCGTGCTCGCCAATGAGCTCTACAATTACAGCCATAAATGCGTCAACGACTTGGGGATCAAATGCTGTTCCGCGATTTCGCGAAATTTCTGCTATTGCATCAGACGCACTCCACGCAACTTTATAGCACCGCGCATGTGTGAGCGCATCAAACACATCGGCAACTGCCGTAATGCGCGCGCTATAAGGTATGTCTTCGCCTCTAATTCCCAGTGGATAGCCGGTGCCATCCCATTTTTCATGATGGCCTCCAGCAATTTCACCCGCCATTTTCATTGTGGGATGCGCAATCCTGGCGAGCATTTGGGCTCCGATAGAGGCGTGCTTTTCCATTTCTCGACGCTCTAACCGTGTTAGCGCTCCAGGCTTCCGCATAATGTCTGCATGAATCGCAATTTTGCCTAAGTCGTGTAAGCGAGCAGCAAAATCAATCTGGCGGGCATCGATCGGCGATAAGTTAAGTCGCTTTGCAATGAGGCCTGCCATAGCGCCTACCCGAAAAACGTGGCTTCCGGTTTCATCGTCGTAGAGCTCTCCGCATATCGCCAATGTTTCTACGGCTTCCACAGTGGCCGCGTGGAGCGATTGACTGCCATCGGCAGGGTAGCGTTGTTCGAGGTCGTCCAATATCTGAGAGATTGTCGCAATGTTTCTATGTTGCCAGTTAAGATAAAGATCCTCACGCGCTCTTTGAGCGCCGGCTGTATCGCCTGCCCTCTCGTAGACATATGCCAGTGCAGCTACAATATCTGCCTTAGAATCCTGCCGATGATTTTTATTTTTAAGCAAATCCAGTAAATATTGTTTAGCGGAATTGTTTTCACCAGACGCCGCTTTCACCATCGAAAGTGAAATTTCAGCCCGTAGCATCGACTCCGCGTTGCCACTCTTTTTTGCATACAACTCGCATAAATCAGCTGCCTGTTTGGCTTGTTCAAGATGGCCGGCGCGCAATAAAAGCTGCGATTGCGTGTGATAGATTCGATTTACCTGAATCGCAGCAACGCGATTAGTCGGCTCCCCGGCTTCTCTGACCGCATTCATTACCGTAAGTAAACCCTCCGCAAGGCGGCGTTGCCGCTCCAACGGGTTATGCATTAAATGCAGACTGGCATCGGCAATGATTTGGTTACATTGTAGCTTTGCATCTTTTACCGAGTTGCTAATGGGCCCAGCGATGGCTAAGGCACGACGCGCATAGGCTATTGCTTCTTCAAATTGTCCAGAATTAAGCATGGTTGATGAAAGCTGAGCCCAGGCACGACATTCTGCGGCAACATCACCCAGCGACTTTGCGATCTCAAGAGCGGTTGCCAAGTTTGACACCGCGCGTCCGTTGTCGCCAACGCCTTTTAGTAAAACCGCGGTTAGGTGGTGGAAAAGACGAATACTAGGTTGTGAAGCCTGCTCTAAGGCTACTTCCATTCCACGTTCCGCTAATTTTAAGCCGGTCTTATACTCCGCGCGGGCGTAGTAATAACCAATTAACTGTGCAAGAAAATCAATCAATAGCGCGGGTGAAGCGCTGTTCGAAATTGAAGCAAGCTTACGGAGCATCACCTCAAACCAGACAACATTATCGGGAAGTGGTGTTTTTATGCGGCTGGTTGCTTCATCCATCAATTCTTTGATCATGGGCATGAGCTCAAATTAGCACGAACAATGGGATAACAAATTGCTTGATCAATAGTGTCTTCTCTACTACTCTACCGATACAACTTTGGTAACACCAGCATTTTTTTTCCAACAAAGCTGTTAAATAACGCACAAAACGAGACTTTTTTATTCCCATTGGAGCTTGAATATGAAAAATATCACCCTTGCAAACGCCTTTTCAGCCAATTTTTCAGCTGACGAAAATAATTCTGATGCCTCATCCACCGAGCTCGTGACTTTGACAATGCACGAATTGGATTGGGTCGGCGGCACCAGCGGCTGCGACAACTTAGGCCAATAAACGTCTTTATCCCTTTAAAAATTCGGCAGGTCGATTAAGGGCAACGTTAGGGATTTGCGGCAATTATTTTCTGAAAATAAACCGTTTCAGTTGCATTGGCGTCTCGATAGTCATTGTTAATGGGATACCGGCACCTGGATCGAGTTCAGGTGGATAGTTGATGCATTCAACAGTTTTAATCTGTCCACCCATAAATGGTTGAGTGGCTATACGCCCGATTGTTCGAAAAGTTACTGCGTCAATTAAAAACACTATTTCCATCTCGCTGCGCCAATTGGCTGTAATCCGATATGCAGGCCGACTGCCCCAGTATTCAACATCGGTCACATTGCATTGAGAGTACAGTCCTTCAACGAACGGCCCGTTCAAATCTGTTAACGCTTTGGCTCGTTCGGCTTGGAAACTATCAAAATTTTGCACACCACCACTAGACGTCGAAAATAGTGATTGTGTGCCGCTTAATTTTAAAACGATTGTTCGCTGGATCCACGGTGAATGAAACAGCACCAACATCATCATAGCCATCGATCCGCATTTCTCCACTAATGTTAAATGCCGGTAGTTTTGGCGGATTGGTCCGAGCAATTCGCATAATTCCGCCCAAGTTAGGCTCGCAGGCGATGAAGAATTCATTTCAACAGTGCTACTTTCAGCCTGAACTATTGTTTTTTTTGCTGTCCGGGGCATTGCGATAACAACGCACACCGCTTCATCTATCAGGGGGTCGCGCCCTTGGGCATATGGGCCAAAGGTCAGCTAAAGAAGCTAGACCAAGAAATCAAAATTTTAGACCACGAGCTCTTCAAAGCGCGTATTGAAGTCATGGAGCGCTTGGCGGTTGCGGCAGAATTGCGGGACGATTCTACGGGCAAACATTCTTATCGTGTTGGCCGGATGGCGCAATATTTGGCGAAAGAAATCGGGCTTTCGGGCGATGAAATTTTTATGATCGATATCGCAGCGCGTCTGCATGATATTGGCAAAGTAGGCATTCCT
>JANYBL010000002.1 GCA_025360815.1 Burkholderiales bacterium | reverse complement strand
TTATCCTCCAAGAACCCCTATTCCGTGTCACTTTGCCGCGCAGGTTCCGCATCCACAAACGCAGCTATCTTCTGTGCGTTACTCGCCACTTTCATAATGTGCGGAAATTTATCGAGCGAACATTTGAACCGATTCGCATTTGCTATTTGGGGGACTAAGCAAATATCGGCAATCGTCGGGGCGTCGCTGACACAAAACGCCGACTGCACTTTGCGATTCGCGAGCATGGTTTCAAGTGCTAAAAATCCTTCATGAATCCAGTGGCAGTACCAATTCGTTTTATCAGCATCGGAAAATTCAAGCTTGCCGGTAAGGTACGAAAGCACCCGCGGGTTATTGAGCGGATGAATGTCGCAGGCGATCATTTGTGCGATCGCGCGGGCGCTGGCACGGTCACGAATGTCAGCCGGTAGTAGCGGGGGTTCGGGATAGAGCTCATCCAAATATTCAATAATCGCGAGCGATTGTGAAAGCGAGAAAACACCATCGACCAAATACGGCACAAAGCCTTGCGGGTTTACGGCTTTGTATGCGGCATCGAGATGCAATTTTTTCGCCAGGTGAACCGAGCGCTGCTCCGGCGAGAGCTTTTTGAGATTCATGGCAATGCGCACTCGGTACGCAGCAGAAGAGCGAAAGTAGCCGTAAAGAATCATACGTTTAGCCTGTCTATAATAGGGGGATGACAGATTATAAGCGTGTTCAATTAGATGGCTCTGCACCCGCCACAGGTAGCGTTGTTGAAAAGGAAGAATTGCGGCTTTGCCTGACGGCATCAACGGCAATTGCGGCGACCAGTGATGCCGGTTTTAGCGACGATGCTGAACTGGTGCCATCCACTAACCACCATAATCAAATCGCGCCCGTTCATCCCAAAGCCGACCTTAAGCGGGCTGCGGTGCTGGTGCTGCTGGTGAATCATCGCCATCGTGATGGCAACGGTCCGCAGGTGCTTTTTACACAACGCACCGCGCACCTCACCGACCATGGCGGGCAGATTAGTTTTCCCGGCGGACGGGTTGAGGATACGGACCGTGACGCCACCCACACCGCGCTGCGCGAGACCGAGGAAGAAACGGGCATTGATGGCAGCCGTATTGAGATGATTGGTACGTTGCCGCATTACACCACTGGCACCGGCTATCTAATTACACCGGTGGTTGGCTGGATCGAATCGCCTGTTGGCTCACCTGTGATTTATTCGCCCGATCCAACGGAAGTAGCGGAATGTTTTGAAGTGCCGTTTCAGTTTTTGATTAACCCGGACAATCATCGCTTGGAATCAGCGATGTACAAAGGCCGAATGCGCAGCTACTATGCGGTGCCGTATTTGAGTTCAGGGCAGCGTCGCTATATTTGGGGCGCAACGGCGGGGATGATTGTTACGCTCACCCGCGTGATCGCGCATGCGCGCGGCGAGACTTATCTGCCGGCAGTGGCACGCGCGCCGGATTCGGGGGAATAGGTTTCGGATTTATTGTAGGGTTAAGTAGGTTGAATTTTTTGTGCAGTTAAATTATGGAGAAGAAAACATGATCACCACCGCAAGCGGTTTGCAATATGACGACACCACTGAAGGCACCGGCGCTGTAGCAGCTACAGGCAATTTTGTTTCTGTGCATTACACAGGATGGCTTTTCAATAATGGTGTGGCAGGCGCGAAATTTGATTCCAGCAAAGACCGTGGTCAGCCGTTTAAATTTCCGCTCGGTGGCGGGCAGGTGATTCGCGGCTGGGATGAAGGGGTGGCGGGGATGAAAGTTGGCGGCACGCGCCGATTGGTGATCCCGGCTGATCTTGGCTATGGCGCTCGCGGCGCAGGTGGCGTGATTCCGCCGAATGCGACATTGTTGTTTGAAGTGGATTTGTTGGGAGTATAAACCGAATCAACAAAAGCAAACTCCTTCTTTTGTCGCGACTACCCTATAAAATCGTTGGCGAAGCCAGACGATTTTATAGGGTAAAGCGAGATAAAACTTTGGTTTGGAACCCGACTTTGTCTTTCAAATGCCTTACCCGAACCGAACCTTCAACTGCTCCATGGTCTCGATTAGTTTCCCGCGAATGCCCGGCTCGAAGGCGGAATGTCCTGCATCGGCGATGATGTGGTATTCAGCCTCCGGAAATGCGCGTGCCAGAGCATCGGCTGAGACGATCGGGCAAACCGCGTCATAGCGGCCTTGGACGATAGTGGTCGGGATGTGGCGAATCTTGCCGATGTTGTTGAGCAGAAAATTGTCGCCCAAGAAAATATGATGTTTAAAATAATGCGCTTCAATCCGCGATAAGCCCAAGGCCACGCGGTCCGAGCCGAAATTGGCGACCACGGCGGGGTTGGGCAGCAATGTCGAGCACGAGCCCTCATAGATGCTCCACACGCGGGCAGCGGGCATATGGAGTGCCGGGTCGGGGTTGGTCAAGATGTCGTAGTAGGCATCCAAAATATTGCCGCGTTGATGAGCCGGCAAATGGTTTGCGAATTGATGCCATGCCTCGGGGAAGAGGTTTTTGATGCCATATAAAAACCAATCAATCTCTGATTGACGGCACAAGAAAATACCGCGCAACACCAGCGCCATCGTTCGCACTGGATGGTGCTCCGCGTAAGCAAGCGCTAACGTCGAACCCCACGAGCCGCCGAACACAACCCAGCGATCAATGCCCATGTGCTGCCGCAGTGTCTCTATATCGGCAATGAGGTGCGGGGTAGTGTTATGGCGCAACTCGCCTAACGGTGTGGAGCGCCCCGCGCCGCGTTGGTCGAAAATAATAATTCGATAAAACGTCGGATCAAAAAATTGCCGGTGCGATGCTGAAGCGCCAGCGCCCGGCCCGCCGTGCAAAAAAAGCACCGGCACGCCGTTAGGGTTGCCGGATTGCTCGAAATACATGGTGTTCACCTCATCGAGTGGCAACATGCCGGTCATGGTTGGCTCGATTGCGGGGTAAAAATCGGTTTTAAGCGGGCTTTTGAATGCGCGTGTCATGGCGTGGGTTGCTTTATCGTTTTTGAGGTTCAAAAAATGCAAATATGGTGTTTGCGTAGCGTAGCAGAAAACCTTTTTACATCAATTGGTTGGCCTAAAAAAGCCGACCGTTTATCTGCCGAGTGCAGCAAACGTCATCGCTTGACCTAAGTTAACGTTTATAAATGGTGCAGTGCAGTATGATTGGGGAAATGCTGGGTTGTCCGGCTGTGGCTTGTAAGGCTATGTTACACAACCGTTACAATCGATCAATTCATAAAATCGCAACATTAAACATCGCAAAAAAACAACGCAAAAAACATCATAAGAAAAATAAATAGACGTCAAACGCAGTCAGCAATAGTGTAGCGCGCACCACCTACCGGAGAACAAAAATGTTATACCAAGTCCATGAATTCCAACGCGCCGTCCTTGAGCCTTGGCGGTGGTGGGCAAAGGCCAGTTCCGATGCACTTGGACATACGTTTTCCCCACTCTCCTACGCACCAGCAGCCAAGAACGTCGCCGCCGGATTAGATTTGATGCTGCGCTTAACCGCACGCTACGAGCGCCCGCCGTTTGCCATCAACAGCGTGACGATCAATGGTCAAGCGGTTGCGGTGACCGAAGAAGTCGTGCTTGATAAACCATTCTGCCAATTATTGCATTTCAAAAAGGCAACCTTCGACAAGGCTGATAAAGCCGCTAAGTCCACCAGAACCGAGCCAAGCGTGTTAATTTTCGCGCCGCTATCCGGCCATTTTTCGACCCTCTTGCGCGATACCGTTTCGACGATGTTACTAGACCATGATGTGACGATCACCGATTGGAAAAACGCCCGCGATGTCCCGCTTTCGGATGGCGCGTTTCACTTCGATGATTACGTCACCTATGTGCAAGACTTTATTCGCCATATGCAAAAAACAGGTGAGGTGCATGTGGTTTCTGTTTGCCAGCCGACCGTGCCGGTGCTGGCTGCGATTGCGCTGATGGCGCAACACGGCGAGACTTTGCCGAAAACGATGACCATGAAAGGCGGCCCGATTGACACCCGCAAGAGCCCAACGAGCGTGAATGATTTCGCCACCCACCGCCCACTCTCGTGGTTTGAATCGAACGTGATTGAGCGCGTGCCAGTGAAATATCCGGGTGCCAATCGCCGCGTTTATCCCGGCTTTTTGCAGCTGACCGGCTTTGTCGCGATGAACCCGGAACGCCATATCGATTCGCACCGCGATTATTATCATCATTTGGTCAAGGGCGATGGCGAAAGTGCGGAAGCGCATCGCGTGTTTTACGATGAATACAATGCAGTGATGGACATGCCTGCCGAATATTATCTGGATACCATTGAGCGTGTTTTTCAAAGCCAGAGTCTGGCGAAAGGCGAGCTCATCGTGGCGGGAGAATTGGTCAATCCGGCAGCGATCAAAAAGACCGCGCTGTTTACCATTGAAGGCGAGTTGGACGATATTTCCGGCTCTGGCCAAACCCAGGCAGCGCACACGCTTTGCACCGGCTTAACACCGGCGCGTCGCCAACATTTGACCGCGCCTGCGGTTGGGCACTACGGTATTTTTAGTGGACGAAAATATCGCGAAACGGTTTATCCGAAAGTGCGCGATTTTATTGCAAAAAATGCGTAGAAAAATTCAGTAGCGTTGTCCGTAGGTTGTGAAAAGGCGTTTGCGAAAATGGTTTGCGAATACCGCGTGTAGAATCGAATGATAAAACCGAGGAGTTGGGAATATGTCTGCCGATCAAAACACGTCAAACAACGCGCCGCAAATGCCCAATTACTTTGAGCTGTTCCAAAACATCCTGAGCCCGTTTACCGCCGGTGCGGATAACATGAGTCAGGGCCTTGCCAGCAATGCCACTGCCGCGCTCAAAGCCAGTATTGACCCAAAAGAAATCGCCAAAAAAATGCGCGAAATGGAAGTCGTGCTGATGTGGCTGAAGGCGCAAGTCGGCGTGGTCGAGCTTTCGATTAAAACGCTTGAATATCAGCTTTCATTGGTTGAGCAATTTAGCAAAGCCAAAGAAGCAATCGCGTCCCATACTAGCGCCACCCGTTCGCGTGCTTCCGGCGAAAGGCCCAGTACTGGCGCGGGCCTTGGGGGTGGTGACGCTTCTGAAAAAAGCGCCGAACGCGATTCGGGCGGCTTGGCCAATGCCATCCCCAGCTTAGAAGAACTGACCAAAATGGCCAGCGAAATGAACCCCGCCGCTTGGGCAATGAAGATGATTCAGGAAGCCACCTCGGGCAAGCCTGCTGGCGAACTCAAGCCGAAGCCAAAAGCAACGGCAAAGCCCGCCAACAAGACCAACGCAAAGCCGGCGGCCACCCCCAAGGCCAAGCAAAACCGCAAGCGTTAGTAGCGCCAAGCAGGGCACCGTGGGCGGGGCAGTATCCGTCCGGCGTGCAAAAAAGTGTCAGGTGGATGTAAGGTGCACGTCAGAAAGTCGCAATGCGATTCTGATAAAATTTTCGCCATGAAATCAAAAGCAATTGTCATTTTGTCGGCATTCATTTTTGCGGTCGCCTTTGGTGTTGTCGGCTGGTTTGGTGTGTCGAGCCTTGCCGCGCAATTACAGGGCTGGGCGAAGGCGCAATCGTGGCAGCAAGTGCCTGCTACCGTGGTCGAAGCCGAGCTGATTAAGACGCAAGACGAAGGCACCACCTACCGCGCGACTGCCCGCTATCGTTACCAAGTGAATGGCAAAACCTACGAAAGTACACGTGTCGGGTTTAGCGAAGGATCGGACAATCTCGGTACTTGGCAAGAAGACCAATACGCCCAATTAGCGTTGGCGAAACGTAGCGAAGAGCCGATCAACGTTTGGGTTGATACCGATAGTCCGACGCAAGCAGTGATTGACCGAGGCATCCGCTGGGAGGCAATCGCGTTAACGATTCCGTTTGCCACATTGTTCCCCCTCGTTTCATTCGGCGCAATTTTTGTGATTTTTGTGATGCTTCGTACGCCTGTCGATAAATTCAATGCCAAGCCTGCACTCGCTAAAAATAAACCGGAAATAAAACCTAATCCATCCCAGGCGGCGGTATTTTGGGTGTTCGGCGTGTTCTGGAATTTGATCGCTTTCCCGCTGGCATTTGGCCTCATTCCGCGTGCGTGTGGTCAATCGTGGACATGGCTATTCATCCTGCATTTCCCATGGTGGGCGTTGGCCTCCTGATCGCCGCCGTGAGGCGCACCTTAAAACGTTGGCGCAGCGGTCGCGTTTTTATCTCACTGTGCCCCGCGCAACCGCACTTGGGTGCGACCATTAATGTGATCATCCGATTCGCACCCCGCATGGGCTGCATGCCGCAATCGGGCAGCTATGTCGTCACGCTAATCTGTGAAGAAGTTGATATACGACCGGAAGATGCAGTTCATAAAACGGTGTGGCAGCAACAACGCGATGTAAATCGTCCAACTGATATGAACGCAAGCCAAGACGGGCGCATTGATTCGCCGTTGGCGAAGGTGACTTTCTCACCACCCGCTAATGTGCCCGCCTCGGAAGTGCCAATGACTGTTTATCATCGGTGGCGTGTATTGATCGGTTTCCCGGAAGGAAGTGATGAACGCAGCTTTGATGTGGTGATCCGGGCCGCAAATAAAGGGTTTTCAACTTAGCGCGGTTCACGGTATTTCTTGAAGACAATGGCTGCTAGGCCGCCCTTATTTCCACAAATGAATAATCAGCGTTTGTTTCGCAAATAAGCGTGTTTTACCGATGCTATTGAAAAAGCGGGGGTTTCGGCGGACATGGCCATGCTTGATACCGGTCTCCATTAGAGCCGCGTTTCGTTCATGTACTTCGCCAATTATCCGCAATAAACTCGCGCCCGCTCAGCAAACCTCAAACAATCCCGCAGCCCCCATCCCGCCACCAATACACATGGTGGCGACAACGTACTTCACACCGCGCCGCTTGCCCTCGATCAACGCATGACCTACCATCCGCGCACCGGACATGCCATACGGATGGCCGATTGCAATTGCCCCGCCGTTGACGTTTAAACGGTCATGCGGGATGCCTAATTTATCGCGGCAATAAAGCACTTGCACGGCGAAGGCTTCGTTTAATTCCCAGAGGCCGATGTCGTCCATTTTTAAACCCGCACGCGCTAACAAACGCGGCACAGCGAACACGGGGCCGATACCCATTTCGTCCGGCTCGCAGCCTGCGACAGTGAAACCACGGAAGATTCCGAGTGGGTTCAAGTTGCGCTGCTCGGCGAGTTTGCTGCTCATCATCACACAGGCCGATGCACCATCGGAAAATTGACTGGCGTTGCCTGCCGTGATCACGCCACCCGGTACAGCAGAGCGGATTTTGCTGACGCCTTCAATGGTTGTATCGGCGCGAATTCCTTCATCGGTGCTGACGGTGACTTCTTTAGTCGATGCGGAGCCGGTTGCCTTATCGATTGCGCCCATCACCGTGGTCATCGGCACGATTTCGTCGACGAATTTTCCGCTGGCGGTTCCAGCAGCGGCGCGGAGCTGGCTTTGCACGCCGTATTCATCCATGGCTTCTTTTTTGATGCGGTATCTTTTAGCGACATTTTCAGCCGTCTTCAGCATATCCCAATACACTTCAGGTTTATTGGCGGCAAGCCATTCATCCATCATGTAATTCATGTTGATCGAGCCTTGCACGCAAGAGATTGATTCTAATCCACCTGCGACGACAATCGGCGTTTTATCGACAATGATGCTGCCCGCAGCGTTTGCAATCGCTTGCAGACCGGATGAGCAAAATCGGCTAACGGTTAAGCCCGATGTGGTGACGGGCATGCCCGCACGCAGCGCAATTTGTCTGGCGATGTTGCTGCCGGTAGCACCTTCTGGCAAAGCTACGCCCATGATGACATCCTCAATTTCAGCGGGGTCAACCTTGGCGCGTTCGAGCGCAGCTTTGACAGCGTGTGCGCCAAGTGTTGCGCCATGGGTCATGTTAAAGCTGCCACGGAACGACTTGGCAAGGGGGGTGCGGGCGGTTGAAACGATGACGGCATCAATCATAAAATTCTCCAAGCGGGTTTACAAACCTATTGTGCAACCTAAGTTCAATTAAAAGTTTTGCCTTCAGCCGCCAATTTTTTTATTAACGGGGCGGGCGTCCAGCCCAGTCGTTCCATGCGGCGGACGACACTCAGCAAGCCTTTGCCATCGGCATAGAACATAGGTCCGCCGCGCGGCACGGGGAAACCGTAACCAAAGATATAAACGATGTCGATATCGGATGCGCGTTGCGCAATGCCTTCTTCCAAAATATGTGCACCCTCGTTGACCAGCGCATAGACTAAGCGCTCAACGATTTCCTCAGCTGAAACTTTGCGCGGTGTAATGCCAAGCTCTTTGCGGGCGGCTTCCACTAATCCATCCACCACCGGGTCTTGCAGTGCATCGCGTTTGCCGGTTTCGTACCGGTACCAGCCAGCACCGGTCTTTTGACCGAAGCGTCCCATCTCGCAAAGTCGGTCGGCAATCAATTGTTTGCGGGCAGTCGATTCGCCCGCGCCGTGCTCAACATATAAGCGTTTGCGAATCGCCCAGCCAATATCGTTACCGGCCAAGTCACCCATCTTAAACGGGCCCATTGCCATACCGAATTTTTCCATCGCACCATCGACCTGCTGAACCGATGCGCCTTCTTCGACGATTAGCATCGCTTCCGCCGCGTATTTATTGATCATGCGGTTGCCGATGAAGCCATCGCAAACGCCGGAGACGACTGCGGTCTTTTTGATTTTCTTGGCAAGTTTCATCATCGTTGCCATCACATCCGGCGCGGTCTTCGCGCCACGAATCACCTCGAGCAGCTTCATCACGTTTGCCGGGCTAAAGAAATGCGCGCCGACGACGTCTTGCGGGCGCCTGGTGAAGGCGGCGATTTTATTCAGATCCAGCGTTGAGGTATTGCTGGCCAGTATCGCGCCCGGTTTGCAAACTGAATCCAATTTTTCAAACACAGCCTGTTTGACGCCCAGCTCTTCAAATACTGCTTCGATCACCAAATCTACTTGACTCAGATCGTCATAGGACAATGTTGGTTTAAGCAACGCGCCACGTTCGGTCGCTCTCTCTGGCTTCAACTTTCCCTTCGCGACTTGGCTCTCATAAATTTTATGAATCGATGCGACACCGCGCTCCAGTGCTTCGGACTTGGTTTCTAAAATAACGACTGGAATGCCCGCATTGAGGAAATTAATCGCAATGCCGGAGCCCATCGTGCCAGCACCAATCACGCCGACGGATTTGATGTTGCGCACCGCGGTGTCGTCCGGTAAATCGGCAATCTTGCTGGCCATGCGCTCGGAGAAAAATAGATGACGTAGCGCCTTGGATTCATCGCTCATCATGAGTTGCGCAAACAAATCGCGCTCGGCTTTTAGTCCGGCATCAAACGAGGGCAGTAGCGACGCTTGCACGGCCTCCAAACACTTCAACGGGGCTGGGTAGCCCTTCGATACTGCGCCCACCATATTACGGGCGAATAGGAAAAAAGCGTCGGGCTTGGCGTGCCGTACTTTTAAGTCTCGAACGCGCTTTAGCGGTTTTGCTTCGGCAACGACTTTACCTGCAAACGCAATCGCTTCATCTTGCAATTTGTCATCCACAAACTGATCGAATAGCGGCGAACCTTTGAATTTTGGTGCGGGCACGATCGCGCCGGAAACAATCATATTGAGCGCGGCTTCAATGCCAATCAAGCGCGGCAGGCGTTGGGTGCCGCCCGCGCCGGGTAGCAAACCCAGCTTCACTTCCGGCAACGCAATCTGCGCAGCCGAATGCACGACACGGAAGTGGCAACCGAGTGCCAGCTCCAAGCCGCCACCCATGCAATTACCGCTGATGGCGGCGATCACGGGCTTGGTTGCGTTTTCAATCACGTCAATCACGGCGGGCAGCGAGGGCTCGGCCGACATTGCGCGTTTGCCGAATTCACTGATATCGGCGCCGGCGGAAAATCCGCTGTCATTGCCGATCAGTACAACGGCCGCAATGCCACCATCGGCTTCAGCACGCATCATGCCCGCGACGATGCCCGAACGTAACGCATGGCTTAAGCCGTTGACCGGCGGATTGTTCATGGTGATGACGGCAATATTGCCGTGTTGCAGATACATCGTTGCTTCGTTGCTCATGATTTCCTCTTATATGCAAAATATGATGACACGCTAAGTGCCACTATAACCCATGCTGCAATGGCAAATGAAATATTTGTGGATGGCATTTTAGTTATTCGGGTGCTTGGACGGAACATAGAAGGGGTAACGTAAAACGTAAATCGCTATCGAGTCGTTCGTTATTAAGTGTCCGCTATTAAGTCGTTACCGGTACGGCTTCATTACAGGCGGCATCGGGCATATTATTCCCCTTGTGCCAGAAATGTTTCAATCAATTCGGCAATACGCTCGGGCTGATCGTGGTGCAGCATATGTCCCGCAGCTTCAATATCGATCAGTTTTAAATTCTTGATATTGCCAAGGCGTTCCGCATAATTGGGCACGTTGGTCAAATTTTTTCGAAGCACCGATTCTTCACCATTTAGCCACAAAACCGGTGCGGTAATGTTGCGCCAACATGACATGATCTCGGCCACGCGATAGAGCTGCGGGTTGCTGATTTTATGCGATGGATCACCGCAAATATGCCATTCGGCTCCACGTTCTACCGCCCAGTGTCCGGCTAAAAAATCGGCACGTTCAGCGGTTAATCGCGGATTGGTTTTTTGTAGCCGTGCAGCCACTGCCTTGCGGCTGGCATAAGCCCGCATGGTGGGCGGGTCGCGCAGTTCAGCAAGCCATTTTGCATAACGTTCTGGCGCTTCCTCCGGTGCATTGCCAGGCAAGCCGAAGCCTTCCAAATTGATCAGTCGCTTTACGCGGTCCGGCCGTACACCCGCATAGAGCATCGCCAAGTTGCCGCCCATGCTGTGGCCGACTAAGTTGATGGGTTCATTGGGCGATAACGCCCCGGCAATCGCATCAAAATCGGCCAAGTAATCCGGAAACCAATAGCAATCCGCTTCGGGCCAATCGGTTAAGCCATAGCCGCGCCAATCAGGCGCGATGACATGCCAGTCCTTTTGCAGCGCATCGACAACAAACTGAAACGACGCGCCCACATCCATCCAACCGTGCAGCATAAAAATTTTCGGCGCATCTTCCGAGCCCCAGTGCCGCAAGTGGTAGCGGATACGGCGCAGCGATTGATAGTTAGAGCGTGAGTGCTTGATTGCGTTGTTGCCGGAAGACATGTGTTTTTGCCGAGTTGACGATTGGTGAATGCAAATCATAAGCCATTTTTTGCGCTAATACTCGAACAAGTGGCATATCACGTGCCAAAACTATCGTTCTAGCTTGATTCAAGCGAACGCGGACGCATTGATCCAACCCCTGCCCGGCGTCTTACACATTTCCCCTTCCCAGTCCCCAGGCCCCAGGCCCCAAGTCCGACCCCCACCCAATGAAGGGGACAGGCGGGGTGGGGACGACGGTAGTTCTGAGTGCGGGGTCAACAAAACAGCGCTTACGGCTATAATTTAGTAATGAAAAACAAAACCAATGAAACGCCGAGCAAAGAAATGCCAGTTAAAAATGCCGACGGACGCCGGACACGCGGCCAAGCCAACAAGCTCAGCATCGTTCGTGCTTTGTCAGACTTGATTCGTGAGGGGGTTGTTGCCCCCACCGCCGAGCAGGTTGCCGCCAGGGCAGGCGTGGGTTTGCGCTCGGTGTTCCGCCATTTTGCGGACATGGAAACGCTGTACCGCGAAATTGCCAATGAGCTTGACGAACTGTTGCGCCCAACCGTCTACAAGCGTTTGAAATCAAAAGATTGGCATGACCGGCTGATCGAAAGTATCGAGCTGCGGGCACAGGTATTCGAGGATTTGATGCCGTTTCATATTGCGAACGAAGTGCATCGCCAGGAATCGCCGTTTTTGAACGCGCAACAGGTGAAATCAGCCGCCGTGCAACGCGAATTGCTACAACATTTGCTGCCAGTAGAAATTGTTGCCGACAAGCCGCGTTTTGAAGCACTGAACGTGATGCTGAGCTTGGACGCTTGGCTCAGGCTCAGACGCGAACAGGGGCTCAATAAGACGGCGGCAAAACGGGTCATGCTGCATGCGGCCGTGGCGCTGGTCAGACCGTAATCGGGCCATCGTAAGCCTCGTTAGGCGTGCGTTTGCCCGCGGCGAGGCCTAGCAATCGCACCCCACAAAAGTCATCCGCAGACGAATGTGGCCAGACTGCGCCAATAAAAACAACAAAAAGCAGGCAATAAAAAAGAGCGGTGCTGGCCGGCAACGCTCTCATGGCAAATTAACATACTTTGAAACGAATCAAAACTTGGTATGCCCGACAGGACTCGAACCTGTTACCCCCGGCTTAGAAGGCCGGTGCTCTATCCAGATGAGCTACGGGCACCGCGTCGGACAACTACGTATTACCGCTATAAATACGACAAAAAAATGGTCGGGGCGATAGGATTCGAACCTACGACATCCTGGTCCCAAACCAGGCGCGCTACCGGGCTGCGCTACGCCCCGAAGCTCAAATTATAGCCCGAAACCCAATGCGCCGTCGAGTGACTGCTACTGAAGATAGTAGCCCGACACAAATGACAGAAATGGCTCATGGCGAAAATTGAAAAACACCTTCGCCTGTGTGGCCACGGCGACGCCATTGCAACGTGCTGGCACGAACGACCAATCCTGCAACGAATCGGTCGCAGCGCGCACAAACACTTCGTCGTTGGTGAGCGCTTCAACCAGTCCGCCAAACTGGCCATCAGGGTTGATGGTGATGGTCAATTGCGCTGAGCCTTGGGCTCGCCTTGAGCTGCTTGGCAGCGTGACCTTTACGCGGCGCTCGGGCAGCGGCGCGACCCAATCGCGGCACCCAGCGGGCGCGATGGTTTCAAGCGTCCGGTAGCGTGACGGGAAGTTGGTTTCATCTGCCGCAGCGATGCCGCTAACAGTCGATAAAAACAACGTACCGAGAAGAATCAACACACGTTTCATAAGAGGTTCTCCCTGAAAATCAGCGCTCAAACATAGATATACGCACCACGCGCAGCAAGCAGCGGCGCACATTTGCAACACTACTCCATTGTTTTCAACTCGGCAAGGGATGTTTATTACCTGCCGCCGCCCGCTCACCCGCTTCCACGTTCACTTTTGCCAACAACGCGAGGCCAATCACGAACATGCTGCCAGTGACCAATAACGCGAGACGATGATTGCCGTTGGTAATCCAGGTGACTGCGCCATAGAGCATCGGCCCGATTACGCCGGAGAGACGCACCACCAGCCCCCACAGCCCGTAGAACTCGGCCACCTGCGCCTTGGGGCTCATCACACCGACCAGTGCGCGACCACCGGACTGTGACGCGCCGAGGCACAGTCCAGCGAAATTTGCGGCCACCCAAAATCCATTTTGCGTGTGCCAAAAATACGCGATAAGCACCGTGGCGATCCACATTAAGAGCGTCATCGTCAGCGTTTTT
>JANYBL010000069.1 GCA_025360815.1 Burkholderiales bacterium | reverse complement strand
CACTTGAGGAAATTGCGACGCATCAACCCGACACCGCTTTTCTCGATATTCGCATGCCCGGGTTAACTGGTTTGGATGTGGCAGCGGCGCTCAAGGATTGCTCCCCTCGAACCCGCATCGTATTTGTCACGGCATACCAGCAATATGCGATAAATGCGTTTGAAAAGGGCGCGGTGGATTATCTTTTAAAACCGATCCAAGCAGATCGTTTGGCTGCCACCGTCGCGCGCTTGAAAATCACAAACTCAAGTACTGGCGCCGGTCTCGTCGCATCACCTGATGCCGTCAGCGCTTTGTTGGCACAGCTAAAATTAAACATGGAAACAGAAGCCAAACGCGAACCGTTAGTCTGGATCACTGCTGGCTCGGGTAAACAGTCCAAGCTGATTATGGTCGATGAAGTTGCCTATTTTCAATCCGATAGCAAGTACACGGTGGTCATGACAGCCGAGGGCGAGGCACTGATTCGCACACCGATCAAAGAACTACTCGAACAGCTTGACGGCAGCCAGTTCAAGCAAATTCATCGCGCCACCATTGTGAATTTGCGGGCGATTAAAGGCGTCTCACGCGACGACACCGGCAAAGGAGTGATCAAACTCAAAACGCGTAAAGAAACGCTGGCCGTGAGCCAACCGTTTATGCATTTGTTTCGGAATATGTAGGAAATGTAGAATGGCCAGATGCAAAGTCAAATTGAAAATCAAACCGCACTTTCGGTGCGGCGACTCATCAATTCCGAGCCCGACCGCACGCTGATCAACGGCGTCATTGCTGCATCAGATGATTATTCCGTGCTAGTAACAGGTGCGCCGAAACAACTGGGGGATGCTGATTCAACTTTGGCCGATCGCCCACTGAATGGATTGCTGGAAAATAAATTCGTCATCGGTTTTTTTCGCGGTGACGAGATGGTTGGCTTTGCGGATATTTACCGTGGCTGGAATGCTCCCCATAAAGCGCACATCAGATTTTTATTGCTGTCGCCATTGCATCGCGGTCACGGCGTTGGCAACGATGCATTGACGCATATTACAGCGCTCGCCAAAACATGGGTTGGTATCGACACCTTACGGATCGGCGTCGTTGCCAACAATACGCGCGCCCTCACGTTTTGGCGCAAAATGGGTTTTGTTGAAACCGGCGATTTAAAAAAGGCGGTCAAACCGTTAGTTGCCGACGTTCTTGTTTTTGAAAAATCCATTTGCTCATTTCCCAAATTTTTTTAGTCCGATATGATCTACGCCCTAGGCAATAAAACCCCGCATCTGCTCGGCAATAATTACATCGCCCCTACTGCCACCGTGATCGGTGATGTGGTGCTGGGTAAAAACGCAAGCGTCTGGTGGGGCGTGACGATTCGCGGCGATAACGACACCATCACGCTTGGCGAAAATGTAAATATTCAGGATGGCGCGGTCTTGCATACCGATGAAGGGACTAAGCTCACGCTCGCTGACAATGTGAGTGTCGGTCATATGGCGATGCTACACGGCTGTACTGTGGGCGACGGTTCACTCATCGGCATTAAAGCGGTGGTGTTAAATGGTGCGGTGATTGGGCGCGATTGCTTAATCGGCGCCAACGCATTAGTAACAGAAGGCAAAGTGATCCCAGATCGCTCACTCGTCATGGGCTCGCCCGCGAAAGTGGTTAAATCACTAAGTGATGAACAAGTGCTGATGATTCGCGGCATCGCGCAGCATTATGTTGAAAATGCTGCGCGCTATCGGGCGTCTTTAAAAATCGTCGACAGCGAACGCTAACTCAGCTTCGCATCGTCAACGTCGCAGAAATCGCCGACCCCGCCCCTATGCCGCGCCCCATTGATCAATCCGGCACCTATCGCGCCTACAACCCCGCGTGGCCACAAATACAGCCAGCACCATGGCGGGCAGGGCGCGGCGCTTTGCTGTTGTACACTTTGGTTATTTTGTACGCGAGCTTAAATCCCTTCGCTGGCTGGCGCATACCGCAGTCGTTCACGCTGCTGAGCTGGCCAAAATACACCACTAGCTTCGATATCATGCTCAATATCGTGGCTTACATACCGGTGGGAGTGTTGTGGGCCAACTTCTTTGTTGCCGCAATTCGGCGGCGTAATCATGATTCTCACGGCCATTACCCGGAGATGCAAACGATAGCTTGGCGCGCCGGGCTATTGGCAGTAATGGCCGCTGGCGCACTGTCGGGGACGATGGAATCATTGCAGACGTTTTTGCCGAGCCGCGTGAGTTCATTGGCCGATTGGCTAGCAAATAGTGCGGGTGGCATGCTGGGAGCAATATTTATTGTCGCCAAGCCCGGCCGCTTGGTGCTGGCGCGCGTGGAACGCTGGCGCTATCGGCATTTTGCGTCCGGCAATGTAGTAGATTGGGGGTTGTTGTTGTTGGGGCTATGGTTATTTGCCCAGCTTAATCCCGCAATCCCATTTTTTGAGGCGGGGAACGTGGTTAGCAGTGTTGCCCCCAACGCGCTCGCCAATGTGGCGATCCCACTGGGCGCGGGCGAAAGTCTGCATCCCTACGATCCGTTGTTTTTGTTGCCGCAAGCAGTGGGCATTGCGCTCAATGTGTGTGGCTTTTCGCTATTTATTACTCTGTTGCTACATCCAGCAAAACAGGTGTGGCTTAATGTGTGGATTATCCTAATTGTGGGTTTTGTGGCGAAAGTCTCGATGGCATCGCTGATGCTAAAGGCACCATTGTTGATTGCCTGGCTTGCCCCTGGCACAGTAATCGGGTTGACCTCGGGACTGCTACTGGCGATATTTTTTGCCAAGCTTGGCGAACGCTGGCGCACATTGAGTGCTACGTTATTTGTGTTTGCAGGCGGCGTAATGGTGAAAATTTCGAGTGTTTACCATGCCTTCGACGAAACTCTGCGATTGTTCGACTGGCCGTATGGTCAACTCGTTAACTTTGCGAGTTTGACGCGTTGGCTGAGCGAGGTCTGGCCGCTGGCGGCGTTTATATTTTTGGCGACCGTGTTTGTTCGGCAACGGCGCAGTCTTTAACATCGCTTCAACTGGAATGGTTGCGTTTTTAAAAATGTTCTTAGAAAGAATTTACGATGAATAAAGCAAGTCGTTCAGGTTACTACCAACACCATGTTTTTTTCTGCGTAAATCAACGTGATGATGGCCGGGCTTGTTGCAATCAGCACGACGCCGAAGGAGTTCGTGCTTACGCCAAAGATCGTATCAAAGCGCTCAAACTTAATGGTGAAGGCAAAGTCCGCATCAACACGGCGGGCTGCTTGGATCGCTGCGACGAAGGGCCGGTACTGGTGATATATCCCGACAACGTCTGGTATACCTATGTCGACAGAAACGATGTGGACGAGATTATTTCTGAGCATATTCAACACGGCCACATTGTTGAGCGCCTGAAAATTTAAATCCGTTAGACAATTCAGCCAACTTAAACAATTTTGAAAATCTACCCCCCCAGAAAGGGAAACACGATATGGCGAGCGCATTTCCCAATAGTGCTTCCACCATCGTAGGCGAGGCTGGCATCATTGAGCTTCGCGCCCATATGCCGGTCGATATTGTGCCGCGTGCCGTGGCAGTGGTTGCGCATCCACATCCGTTGTTTGGCGGGACGATGGACAACAAGATTGTTACGACTATCGCACGTGCTTTTTTTGATGCCGATGCCGCCACCTATCGGTTTAATTTTCGTGGCGTCGGGGCGAGTGAAGGTGTGCATGACGAAGGCCGTGGTGAGACGACTGATATGCTCACGGTAATTGCACATGCGCAAGAGCAAATGCAATCTCAATATCCCAATTCACCGGCGTTGCCATTGTGGCTGGCCGGATTTTCATTTGGCGGCGCGGTGGCATTGGCCGCGAGCGAGTCTGTGGTGACGACGGAAATGGTACTGGTTGCGCCTGCGTTCGAACGATTGTCCAATTGGAAAAATGGCCAAACCGGTGGGCCGATGGTGGGGAATCCGCCCGAGACTACGATCATCATTCACGGCGAAAAAGATGAAACGGTCCCGCTGGCCGATTCGCTAAACTGGGCGCGGCCGCGCAATATTCCGGTCGTCGTCATACCCGATGCCGATCATTTTTTTCATTCGCGACTACCTATTATTAAACGCTTGGTTTCGCGGCTGGCGGTCGGCGCGAAAGCTTCTAGCTAGCCTAGTCTGCGTTTCTCAGTCTTACTCAGCCTTACTCAAGCCCGCAGCCCCATGGCAGCAGACGTACTGACAACGGCGGTAAAAAGTGATGCGTTTCATAACCTCGGCTCGTAACAAGCGCGGTACTCAGAGCATTTGTATTTCTGCTCGGTACACTGCAACCCAATCCACCGCGACCACATACACACTCTTGACCGTATTTCGGTCACTCCGTTAATTGGCAATCTTTCGCCTGCACAACTTGACAGTATCGGCGCGCACACCGCACTGCGCTTGGTGGGGAAGGGTGAGATCATTCTCCGGCGTAGTGAGGGTGCGGATTCATGCTGTCTGATCGTCGCCGGACAGGTGAAGGGGTTCATGAGCGATGATGAGTATACGGGCCAAGAATCTGATCGGAAGTGATTCTAAAAACGCTGGGGCCTGGCGACTTTTTTGGCGAGTTGCCAATGTTTGACCAAGAGCCGCGTATCGCCAGCGTGGCCGCGCTCGATCGGGAGCATTTGCTAGTGCTGCCATTCAACGCATTTCAGCGTGCCATTGAACAATCGCCTGATATTGCCCATGCCGTGATGAAAACATTGGCCGCACGGCTGCGCCATGCTGACCACAAATTGGCGCGTTGGCGATGACCGATATCACCAGCCATGTCTCACGCACGCTGCTGGAATTGGCCATCATGTCCAATGGCTGTCGCGTGGTGGGGTCACCGTTTATTTACCCAGCAAGATTTGGCCGATATGGTTGGCGCATCTCGCGAGACGGTAAATCGCACGTTGAAGGATTAGGAAGGTGAGGGCTATATTGATGTGCAGCGCAGAATGATCACGATTTTAGATGGTCGGTGGTCGGTGGTCGGCGAGTCTTTAATCAAAATCTGGTTGAGCTCGCTGCCAATTAAAGTCCACCCCCCTTGCAGACGACGGGCTTTTTAAAACCAACATTGTATTAATTTGCCTTAATATTTCACGCTACAGCCGTAAGCCGGCGTCGTCGCTACAGACACCGCTTTGCCTGCGCTAGATTCGGCTAACGCCGCCACGACATAGTTTTTGGCGCCCGCCACATCGGCTTTGTTGGCACTTGGCTTGTCATCAATTGCGCCCGCATAAATGACCATGCCAGCCGGGTTAATCACATACATATGCGGTGTCGTTTTCGCGCCAAAGAGCCTGCCAACTTTGCCGTCGGCATCGGCCATGTAAGCATCCGGCTCTGCGTTTTTGGCGGTGATATAGGCATTTAGCTTTTCATTGCTCAAATAGTCCTGATGCGATGCATTAGTAGAATTAATCGTCAGCCACACCGTGTCTTTGGCATCGTACTTTTTTTGCAGCGATTGCATATTGTTGCTGTCGTAATGTTTTTGCACAAACGGGCAACCAGGGTTGCTCCACTCTAGAACCACATGCTTGCCCTTAAAATCAACCAGCTTGACGACTTTGCCATTGGCATCGGCTAAGGTAAAATCGGGTGCTGCTTTGCCGACGGCGGCAGACGCGAATGCTGGAACTGCACCGCCCGTGCTGGCGATTGCAATTGCCGCCGAGAAAGTTAAAGCGGTCAACGATAACGTTTTATTCATGGTTTCCTCGCAAAGTTGGGTTGAGCAGGATTAAGCCAAACTTGAATGTGTTGGAGCGATCGTGCGAATTAAAGTTTCAGTTCTAATAGAAATTATCGTATTCAAAATGGTGTCCAGAAATTAAAAAGCCTTCACGTCTCATGATGAAGGCTTTCTACTCAGTTGTCGCGACGTCGATTTAATCCAACGCCTTCGAAAACCTACGCCATCTGCTTTTGCAATTCCAGATCTACCGCGTGCATGTATTCTTCGGTCGTCAAATACGGATAGTCTGGACGAATCAAAATCGCCAAATCCTTGGTCATCTTGCCAGCTTCAACGACATCCACGCATGCCTTTTCCAGCTTCAACGCAAAATCAACAACCTCGGGTGTGCCATCCATGCGGCCACGGGCTTGCAGGCCGCGAGTCCAAGCGTAGATCGACGCGATCGGGTTCGTTGAAGTCGGCTTGCCCTGTTGATGCATGCGGTAGTGGCGAGTCACTGTGCCGTGTGCGGCTTCGGACTCTACCGTTTTGCCGTCCGGCGACATGAGCACTGATGTCATCAATCCGAGCGAGCCGTAACCCTGCGCAACAGTGTCAGACTGCACATCACCGTCGTAGTTTTTACAAGCCCACAAATAACCACCGCTCCACTTTAAATTCGATGCGACCATGTCGTCGATCAAACGGTGTTCGTATTCAATACCAGCGGCGGCGAATTTTTCTTTATATTCTTTATCGAAAATCTCTTGGAAAAGATTTTTGAAGCGGCCATCGTAAATTTTCAAAATGGTATTTTTGGTCGATAGATAAACCGTGTATTTGCGCTGCAACCCGTAGTTAAAACAGGCGTGCGCAAAACCGGCAATCGAATCATCCAAGTTGTACATCGACAGCGAAATGCCCGCACCTGGCGCTTTGAATACTTCTTTTTCGATCGGCGCGGAGCCATCATCGGGTACGAATTTAACAATCAGTTTGCCCGCCGATGGGAACTGAAAATCTGTCGCACGGTACTGATCGCCAAAGCCGTGACGGGCTACGACGACTGGCTTGTCCCAGTGGGCAACCAAACGAGGCACGTTTTTGCAAATAATTGGCTCGCGGAAAATCGTGCCGTCCAAAATATTGCGGATCGTGCCGTTGGGCGATTTCCACATTTGCTTTAAACCAAATTCTTTTACGCGCGCTTCATCGGGCGTGATCGTTGCGCATTTAACGGCGACACCGTATTTCAGTGTGGCCTGCGCTGATTCCACGGTCACTTTATCGTCCGTCGCATCGCGGTGCTCCATGCCTAAATCAAAGTATTTCAAATCGATGTCGAGGTAGGGCAGGATCAGTTTTTCACGAATCATCTGCCAAATGATGCGGGTCATCTCATCGCCGTCCATTTCAACGACGGGGTTTACAACTTTGATTTTAGCCATGGGGAATCCTAGGGAGAATACGGTGGAAGAAAAATCAAAAAATTTAATCGTTCAATGAGGCTGCGAGCTTGAGAATCGGCCACGAATTATAGCAAATTTGCGGTGTTCGAAGCGCCCATTATCCGCTGCCATTCTCTACGAAAAAAAGAAAATGCCAGCACTAGCGCGGCGTTTGGAATGATTTCGGCCCGCGCGCCGCGCTAGCGCTTACTTCTTAAAGGTTGTGAATTAACGCGGCAGTTCCGACGCGCCCATCAAATATTCATCCACCGACCGCGCACACTGCCGACCCTCGCGGATAGCCCACACGACCAGCGATTGGCCACGCCGCATATCACCGGCAGCAAAGACTTTTTTGTTTGCAGTTTGGTAGGCGAGATGGCCTCCTGTCGCACCTTCTGTGCACTCCGCACTTTCCTCGGTTCCAGCTTTGACGTTGCCGCGCGCATCTTTCTCAACACCAAGTGCCGCAAATTCCTCAAGCAGGCCTTGCTGTGTCGGTGAGACGAAACCCATTGCCAACAATACCAAATCTGCCTTCATTTCAAATTCGGAATTCGGGACTTCTTGCATCTTGCCATCACGCCACTCAACTTTTGCGGCAATGAGCTTTTCCACTTTGCCATTGCTGCCGACCAATTTTTTGGTGGTGATCGACCAGTCGCGGTCACAGCCTTCTTCATGTGAAGACGAGGTGCGTAATTTAATTGGCCAGTTCGGCCATACCAGCGGCTTGTTCTCAGAAACCGGTGGCTGCGGCATCAATTCAAACTGCGCAATGCTCGCCGCACCATGACGGTTCGAGGTGCCCACACAATCGCTGCCGGTATCGCCACCGCCAATGACGACCACATGTTTGCCGGTCGCCATAATTTGCGCCAAAACTTTATCGCCTGCGACCACTTTATTTTGTGAGGGCAAAAAGTCCATCGCGAAATGCACGCCGTCTAACTCACGGCCCGGCACCGGCAAATCGCGCGGCCATTCTGCGCCGCCTGCCAGCACGATCGCATCAAAGTCGGCCATCAACGCGGATACCGGGGTGCCTTCTGCATTTTTACCGCCAAGACCAATTTGCTGACTCGTCCGAAACTTTACACCTTCGGCTTCCATCTGCGCGATGCGGCGATCAATATGCGATTTTTCCATTTTGAAATCGGGAATGCCATAGCGTAGCAATCCACCGATGCGGTCACTCTTTTCAAACACGATCACATCATGCCCTGCACGCGCCAGTTGCTGCGCGACGGCCAAGCCAGCGGGACCGGAGCCGACTACGGCAACGCGCCTGCCGGTCTTTGCTTTTGGGGGTTGTGGCACTACCCACCCCATTTCCCAACCTTTATCAATAATCGCGTGCTCGATGGATTTAATGCCGACGGCATCGTTGTTGATATTGAGCGTGCAAGCGGCCTCGCAAGGGGCTGGGCAAACGCGGCCTGTGAATTCGGGGAAGTTGTTGGTCGAGTGCAGCGTCTCCAACGCCTCGCGCCAGTTTTGGCGAAAGACGAGATCGTTGAAATCGGGAATGATATTGTTCACCGGACAACCCGATTGGCAAAACGGAATGCCGCAATCCATACATCGAGCGCCTTGAGTTTTGGCCTCATCGTCGGTCAAATGCAGCACAAATTCTTGATAGTTTTTGACGCGCTCTGCAGGTGGAATCGACGCTTCAGACAAGCGCTGGAATTCAATAAATCCGGTGGGCTTTCCCATGTTGCATGTGCTCCGAAATACGATTAATCGGTAGTGTCATTTCAAATTGATCAGGCAGCTAGCTGCTTGGTGGCAGTTTTGTGTTTTGCCGCCAACTCCGCCAAGGCGCGACGATATGCAGTTGGCATCACTTTCACGAATTTTTTCGACCACAGCGGCCAGTTCGCCAAAACGGCCAACCCGCGTTCGCTGCCGGTAAATTTGGCATGCGCCTCAATCAGCGATTTGAGTAACGCGACATCCGATTGACCCAAATGCGACGTGTCGGTGACTTCGTCGGTGATGGATTCCAACGCCACCATCGCCATATTGCAACGCTTGTCAAACAAGCCATCTTCATCCAACAAATACGCGACGCCGCCGGACATGCCCGCCGCAAAGTTGCGGCCGGTTTGGCCAAGCACGACGACCGTGCCGCCTGTCATGTATTCGCAGCCGTGATCGCCGGTGCCTTCTACCACAGCGGTGGCACCCGAATTGCGCACACAGAATCGCTCACCCGCGACGCCACGGAAATACGATTCACCCGCAATCGCGCCATACATCACCGTGTTGCCGACTATAATATTTTGCAACGGGTTGCCTTTAAATTCAGCGTTTTGCTTGACGATAATGCGCCCGCCACTTAACCCTTTGCCGACATAATCATTGGCTTGGCCGGTGAGATCAAGCGTCACGCCGCGCGCCAAAAAGGCACCGAAACTTTGCCCGGCAGTACCGCGTAAATTGATATGAATGGTGTCATCGCTCAAGCCAACGTGCCCGTAGCGCTGCGCCACTTCGCCCGACAACATTGCGCCTACGGTACGGTTGACGTTGCGGATTGTTTCATCAATGACGACTGGCTTTTTATGCTCAAGCGCTGCTTTGGCCAACGCAATTAATTTGTTGTCCAGCGCTTCATGCAAGGCATGATCTTGCGACTCGGTGTGAAACCGCGAAACCTCGATTGGCATTTTTGGCTGATGGAAAATTTTGGAGAAATCCAAGCCCTTTGCTTTCCAATGCTCAACGCCTTTCCAGGTATCGAGCAAATCGGCGCGCCCAATTAAATCATCGAACTTACGAACGCCCATTTCCGCCATCAACTCACGCACTTCTTCAGCAACAAAGAAGAAATAATTCACCACGTGCTCAGGCTGGCCGGTAAATTTTTTGCGCAGCGCAACGTCCTGGGTGGCAACGCCAACCGGACAGGTATTGAGGTGGCATTTGCGCATCATGATGCAGCCTTCAACAACCAACGGAGCCGTCGCAAAACCGAATTCATCCGCACCGAGCAACGCGCCGATCACCACATCACGCCCGGTCTTCATTTGGCCATCAACCTGCACCGCAATGCGGCCACGCAATCGGTTCAGCACCAGCGTTTGCTGCGTTTCCGCCAATCCCAGTTCCCAGGGTGTGCCAGTATGCTTAACGCTTGATACCGGCGATGCGCCCGTGCCGCCATCATGGCCTGCGATCGTGACGTGATCGGCTTTGGCTTTGGCGACCCCGGCGGCAATCGTACCCACGCCGACTTCGGAAACCAGCTTCACCGAAATCGATGCGCGTGAATTGCAGTTTTTCAGGTCGTGAATCAGCTGTGCCAAATCTTCGATCGAATAAATATCATGATGCGGCGGTGGTGAGATCAGCTCGACGCCGGGGGTGGCGAACCGCAACTTGCCGATGTACTCGGACACCTTACCGCCGGGCAATTGGCCGCCTTCGCCGGGCTTCGCACCCTGTGCCATTTTGATTTGGATTTGATCTGCAGAATTCAAATATTCTGCGGTCACACCAAAGCGCCCCGAAGCGACCTGCTTGATGCGCGATCTGAGTGAATCGCCCGCCAGCAGCGGTGTTTCAACGGTTACATCCCCGCCCAATTTCGATTTCAACGATTCACCAGCGACCTGAATCGGAATCATCCGTTTCGGATCCTCGCCGCCTTCGCCGGTATTCGACTTCCCGCCGATGCGATTCATCGCTACCGCCAATGTGGCGTGCGCCTCGGTAGAGATGGAACCGAGCGACATCGCGCCCGTCGCAAAGCGTTTGACAATTTCTTTGGCGGTTTCTACTTCTTCAATCGGCACGGCAACACCGGCCGGTTTCAACTCAAACAAACCGCGCAATGTCATGTGACGCTTGGTCTGATCGTTGATGAGCTTGGCGTATTCTTTGTAGGTGCTGTAGGAATTGGTTTTGGTGGAGTGCTGCAACTTCGCAATCGCATCTGGCGTCCACATATGGTCTTCGCCTCTCGTGCGGTAGGCGTACTCGCCGCCGGCATCAAGCTGCGTCTGTAAAACCGGATCGTCACTAAACGCTTTCCGATGCGTGTGCATGGCTTCTTCAGCGATTTCAAAAATACCAATGCCCTCAATGTTGCTGGCGGTGCCGGTAAAATATTTGTTAATAAATTCAGTTGACAAACCAATCGCTTCAAAAATCTGTGCGCCGCAGTAACTTTGGTAAGTCGAGATACCCATTTTCGACATCACTTTGAGCAGACCTTTGGAGATGGCTTTAATGTATTTTTTCTCGGCTTCTTTTTCTTCAGCCGGCGTCAAATAATCTCGCATGTGATGTAGTGTTTGCAACGCCAGATAGGGATGAACCGCTGCCGCGCCATAGCCACCCAGCAGGGCGAAATGATGCACCTCGCGTGCCGAGCCGGTCTCAACGACTAGGCCGGTCGAGGTCCGCAAACCCTCGCGCACCAAATGCTGATGCACAGCACCCACTGCCAGCAGTGCGGGAATGGCAATCCGTTCGGCATTAACTTTCCGATCAGTGATAATCAGCAAATTTTTGCCATTGCGCAGCGCGTCTTCCGCATGGGCACATAGCGATGCTACGGCGGCTTCAACTCCCTCGGCGGCCCACGATACGGGATATGTTATATCGAGCTCATGGCTTTTAAAATAGCCCCCAGTGAACATTTCGATATGACGGATTTTTTCCATGTCGTCCGACGTTAAAACCGGTTGCGGCACTTCCAGCCACATGCCCGGATCGGTGTGGTGAATATCGAGCAGATTTGGGCGCGGGCCAATCGTGATTGCGGTCGACATCACCAGCTCTTCGCGGATCGGATCGATCGGCGGGTTAGTGACTTGCGCAAATAATTGTTTAAAGTAGTGATACAAATTACGCGGCTTGTTCGACATCACCGCAAGCGGTGAATCATTGCCCATCGAGCCGGTAGCTTCAACCCCGTCTTTAGCCATCGGCGCCATGATGACTTTCAAATCTTCTTGGGTATAGGCAAAGGCTTGTTGCAAATCGAGCAACGGTACTTTCGATTTCTCTGCCGGAGCCGATTCGGGCAAATCATCCAAACGAATGCGGGCCTGTTCAACCCAATCGCGATAAGGTTTAGCTGTGGCAAGCTCGCGTTTTATATCATCGTCACTGATGATTTTGCCCTTTTCAATATCAACCAAAAACATCTTGCCCGGCTGCAAACGCCATTTTTGGACAATCTTGGATTCAGGAATATCAAGAACACCGGCTTCAGACGCCAGCACCACCATATCGTCGTCGGTCAGCAAATAGCGAGCGGGGCGCAGACCATTGCGATCTAACATTGCACCGATTTGGCGGCCATCGGTAAATGCCATCGCTGCAGGCCCGTCCCATGCTTCCATCAAGGTGGCATGGTATTCATAGAAAGCGCGGCGATCTTCGTCCATCAGTTTATGGCCGCTCCACGCTTCAGGGATCATCATCATCATCGCGTGCGCCAGCGAATAGCCACCCATGACGAGCATTTCCAAGCAATTGTCAAACGATGCCGAGTCCGACTGGCCGTCATAAATGAGCGGCCAAATTTTATCTAAATCTTCGCCCAACACCGGCGAGGCAATCGCTTGCTGACGGGCACGAATCCAGTTCACGTTGCCGCGCAAGGTGTTGATCTCACCGTTGTGCGCGATCATCCGGAAAGGGTGCGATAAATCCCAAGTGGGAAAGGTGTTGGTGGAGAACCGCTGGTGGACTAGTGCCAATGCCGTCGTCATCGCGTCGTCTTGCAAATCGACATAATATTTGCCGACCTGATCGGCCAGCAACATGCCTTTATAAACGATCGTCCGTGTCGAAAATGAAGACACATAGAATTCTTTACCATGGCGCAATTGCAGCGCTTGAATCGCATGGCCGGAGCTTTTGCGGATGATATAGAGCTTGCGTTCCAGATCGTCTTGCGACATCTCTTTGCTGCCGCGCGCGACAAAGATTTGGCGAATCCTCGGCTCGACCGCGATCGTAGCCTGCGAGAGGCCGTTACTATCGGTCGGGACATCACGCCAGCCGAGTAAAATTTGGCCTTCGGCATGAATGGCGCGCTCAATCTCTTGCTCGCATGCCATGCGCGACGCAGGCTCTTGGGGCAGGAAAACCATACCGACACCGTATTGACCGATGGCAGGCAGCGTCAACCCCTGCTGGCCGCATACACGTCGCAAGTGCAAATCGGGCAGCTGAATTAAAATCCCTGCGCCGTCACCCAATAACGGATCATAGCCGGTCGCGCCGCGATGGCTTAAATTGTCCAAAATCTTTAAGCCCTGCTCAACAATCGCATGCGATTTTTTACCCTTGATATTCGCCACAAAACCGACGCCGCACGCGTCGTGTTCGTTCCGCGGGTTGTAAAGCCCCTCGGCAGCCGGCGCTTGCGATTGAATCGCTGGGGCGTGGGAGGGAGTCGTCGACGGCTCTAGAAGGACAGAGGTGTGGGGAGAAACTTGGGCGGGGACTTGGCGGGACATTTAAATTTCTCCGAGACTAGAAATGCAAATTACAAACAGTTCTACTTTGCGTAATGGTCTAATTATAGGTCGTGAATTCAGGGCGCGTGTTGACTTAGAACGGACGTGAAACCGTAAAAAAGACGCGGGACGTGCGGAGATCATTTTGTCCACGTAATGCGGCGGGCATGCGGGTTGCATGTGTTCATCACCGAGATCATGGATGGCAGGGGTTTTCCATCATGCGACACGGGGGGCTGTAATCACGTGGGTACACGTTTTTTGCGGTTTAAAGCCCCAGAGGAAGATGATAGCGCCGCTTTTGATGCGCCGCAACAAATTTATCGTCCCTAGGGCTGATTCGATCCGGGCCTCTTCGCGCCACGATATCGCCGCCCAGCAAAACGAAATATCGGAGCGCAACAGTTTGGTACACTTGGATTAAGCGACGTATTTGAAAACAACGTCATACTGTCAAAAATGCGTCCTATTATTGGGCAATCAGGGGGAAACATGCTGCAAATGATGCAACAGAATATTGGTTCTACGACGGGCTCAACAGCGAAACAAATGGGCATACAAAAATGGCTTGGCGTTGCGATCGCGATGGCCTTTTTGCCGACATTAACTGGCTGCGGCAGTGGCGCAGTTAGCAGCCCCGCCGCAACGCCTGTGCCAGTGGTTGTGGTGCCGATTTCGGTCACGCCATCTTCACTGGATATGTCGCCCGGTATTCCCAGAACCTTTATTGTCGCGGGCGGCACGCCAACTTACAGTATCGTGTCGAGCAATAATGACCTGCTGCCGATTTCGCCCGTCACTGGCTCCACTTTTACGTTAATGGTTGCCAAGTCAGTTTTAACAGATACGCCGGTTGACATTACGATTCGAGATTCTGCGAGCACCGCGCCTGCAGCGCTTAAATTGACCGTGAAGCCAACCGTTTTCTCGGTTTTCCCAAGCGGGGGGGTTACAGTCCCGGGTCCGCAGGGTACCGTGGTGGGGCAAGACGGGACGTGCCCTACATCCGCAAAAGTGGACTATTATATTTTTGGTGGAACTCCCCCGTTTTCGGTCTTCTCGCCTTTACCAACATTTGCGAAGGTGGCAGTCAAGGAACCGATAAAAACCAGCAATAGTTTTACTGCCGAGTTAATGTCTTGCGGCAAAGTGGCCTTTATCGTGACTGATATGACGGGACGCGTTCTTGAAACGCCTAGTATCGAAGGATTGGTCGGCGAAAAAGGGACGGCGACGAGCGCTGCGTTTAGCGTCACCCCCAGCATTACTGTTGCGTGCGGACAGGCGACTAGCGTTGCGCTGACTGGAAGCGGAAGGTACACAGCGACCCAGCCCACCAATAGTGTTTTTGTAACGAGTAGTGGGACGCTGCCGGGAAATGCCAGCATTGGCACCATAAGGGGCGCGGTTAGTTCGCCCATTGAAGTATCTTTTTCTGACGGCAGCAAGACGGTTTCAACGTTTGTTTCCGTTACCGGCATTGTCGCAGGCGCTTGCCCTTGATGTCGGTTTGATATTTTTCGTCTAATAATCATATAGTTAAATTTGTAAATTGAAGTAATAAGCGAATACTTCCGGGAAGCGGCGTTTTAAATTCATCTCTTGTGACTTGGGAAATCAAAAAAACTTGCATCAAAGTGAAAGTTGCGCTTTAATAATGCGGGCTAACTTCCTAATTTTTAAGTAAACTAGCGTTTTGGAAAACCTTTGTAGTAGTCTTTTTTAAAATATTTAAACGCTATTTTTTCAAGCCGAAAACGAGAGGACATCACTGTGACGACCACAACTTCCCTAAGCATTAACAGCAACACGGGCAAATGGATAAACCGCGGCGTCGCACGTGGCGC
>JANYBL010000084.1 GCA_025360815.1 Burkholderiales bacterium | reverse complement strand
GGCCGAGCTGAAAAAGTTGAAGCTGATGTCACCAATGTCCGCGGAAGCAACGGTCGTCCGTAACTATATTGATACTGTGGTCAACTTGCCTTGGAAGAAGAAAACCAAGGTCAATACAGATTTAGCAAACGCCGAAAAAGTGCTCGATGCGGATCACTACGGCTTGGAAAAAGTCAAAGAACGGATCGTCGAATATTTGGCGGTTCAATCGCGTGTTGATAAATTAAAAGCGCCGATTCTGTGTTTAGTTGGGCCGCCTGGTGTTGGCAAGACTTCCTTGGGTCAATCGATTGCAAAGGCAACGAATCGCAAGTTTATTAGAATGTCGCTCGGCGGTGTTCGTGATGAGGCCGAGATTCGTGGTCATCGTCGCACTTACATAGGCTCGATGCCCGGCAAGATTTTGCAAAACATGAGCAAAGTTGGGGTACGTAATCCGCTATTCCTGCTCGATGAAGTCGATAAAATGGGCATGGATTTCCGCGGTGACCCGGCCAGCGCGTTGCTGGAGGTTCTGGATCCCGAACAGAATCACACTTTCCAGGATCATTACGTCGAAGTTGACTTTGATTTGTCGGACGTGATGTTTGTTGCCACTTCAAACTCATTCAACATTCCGCCCGCATTATTAGACCGCATGGAAGTGATTCGTTTATCGGGTTATACCGAGGACGAAAAAGTGCATATTGCAAGGCAATATTTATTGCCCAAGCAAATGAAATCCAACGGCGTTAAAGAAGATGAACTTTCCGTTGCTGATGCAGCGTTGCGGGACATCACGCGCTACTACACACGCGAGGCTGGTGTGCGCGGTATGGATCGAGAAATTGCGCGTATTTGCCGCAAAGTCGTCAAAGCACAGATGACGAAAAAGAAAGAAGGCAAAGTTCAGGTCACCGCCAAGAGCCTGGACAAATATTTGGGTGTACGGCGCTACAGCTACGGCATCGCTGAAAAAACGAATCAGGTCGGGCAAGTTACCGGGTTGGCATGGACAGAAGTCGGCGGTGAGTTGCTAACGGTGGAAGCAGTGCGGTTGCCAGGCAAAGGCAAAATTGACACGACCGGCAAACTCGGTGACGTCATGCAAGAATCTATCAAAGCCGCACTCTCGGTTGTACGCTCCCGTGCAAAAGTGCTAGGCATCCCGGAAGATTTTTACGAAAAAAATGATCTGCATATTCACTTTCCCGAAGGCGCTACACCGAAGGATGGGCCGAGTGCCGGTATTGCTGTGACCACTGCATTGGTATCAGTGTTGACGGGTATACCGGTTCGCTGCGATGTGGCGATGACGGGTGAAATCACGTTGCGCGGTGAGGTGCTTCCAATCGGCGGTTTGAAGGAAAAATTGCTGGCTGCAGCGCGTGGTGGCATTAAAACGGTTCTGATTCCGGAAGAAAATCAAAAAGATTTGATCGAAATTCCAATTGAGATTACCAAAGATTTGACGATCATTCCGGTGCGATGGGTCGACACGGTATTGGAATTGGCGTTGGAACGAAAACCTGTTCCATTGGTAGAGAGTGTTGAAGTGCCGGCGGTTGCAGGTGCGGCTACCAAGCCGGAAGCGCCGACTATTACCAAACATTGACGATGCGCGAACATTGTCACATTGGCGATGCTAGCATCCGCCTTGAGGCGGTGTTTGTTTCGCGTGGCGAATGACGCAACATTTATTTTCAATTCTCTTGGCGCGCAGTTTGAGAAATTACTATAATATTAAAAATATTATTTGAATTATTTGCTTTTGTTAAATGAATTAAATGATTCAAGAACGACACAGAAATTTTTTGAATTAAATGCGCAAGTGTTTTTTTAAAACGTAAACGCGCTCAATCATTTTAAATGTCCTTATATTTTTATGATTCGAGACCGTTCATTTTTAGCGATGTTTGCCATTAAGTAGTCGGCTATTGCAAAAGCAACCGCAAACATATTCAACATATCATTGTTTAAATTTTAGAATCTTTTTATCACCAAAAGGGGCATCACGTGAACAAAACAGAATTGATCGACTCAGTTGCCAAGTCAGCCGATATTTCCAAAGCTGCAGCCGGACGCGCTGTTGATGCGATGGTGACGGCAGTGCGCGTATCGCTTAAAAAAGGCAACATGGTCACGCTGGTTGGTTTCGGTACTTTTTACGTTGGCAAGCGCGCAGCACGCGCTGGTCGCAATCCACGCACAAATGAAGTTATTAAAATCAAAGCAGCAAAAGTTCCTAAATTCAGAGCTGGTAAAGCGTTGAAAGATGCGCTAAACTAGCAGGCTTCGGGTGCTTAGCTCAGCTGGTAGAGCGTCGCCCTTACAAGGCGAATGTCGGGGGTTCGAGCCCCTCAGCACCCACCAGAAGCATTGTTGTGACCTTTCGCTACGTTAAATTAGTGTCAGTTCGAACAAGCGTTGAGTGAGTTGTTGGTTAGCCCGTAAATTTTTTGTCGTGC
>JANYBL010000071.1 GCA_025360815.1 Burkholderiales bacterium | reverse complement strand
GCTGCCCACTCCGTCTGAATCTTCTTCGGCCCATCAATGCCACGCCCACGTTGATGCACGGCTTTGATGGCCGTCACGAGACGAGCATCTTCCTTGGCTATCGCGCGTTCTCGTTCAAGCTCGCGAATACGGAGCTGATCGGGCGTGAGCTTGTCGGCTCCAAGGCTCGCCTTCAGCGTCGCCCGTGCCTGCTGATCGATCTAGGTGGGTGGCGAATGGGTGGCGATGTCGAGCTTTCGGCTGACCTCGGCATGCGTGCGTTTCGGTTCTGTTCTGTTCTGTTCTGTCACAAGCTTGATGGCTTCAGCCTTGAACTCGGCTGTGAAGGTACGGCGGGGAATGCGTTTCATGGTTACTCCTGACAAGTTGATCAAGTGGCATCAACTTGCCCGTCGACTAAATCAGACCTCGCTCAATCGCGCCGCAAGGCTGGCAGCAAAATCCCTTCGGCCATCTCAGGTGTTCAAGGTATGCTGTGCAGGAATCTTCGGTGGCAAACCAGTCTTGAAATTCAATCCAGTTGCTTGGGTAATCTTTGCTGCCACTTTGCCAAATTCCGTTCACCGAGAGACGGTAGGCCTTGTGGAGCTAAATGGATAGCCCTTTTTTGACAGGGCTGGGGGCGGGGTTCGGCCTGCGCGCGCGTAATTGCTTGGCTGGGGGTGGAAATCGGGCGCCTCGCGGCGCAGGTTTGCCTGCGATATCGAGAAAACAGCGAGTTTTACGCCAATGGCTCACGTTTGACCGCTGCTGTGGCATCGGATACGTTGGGGATTCTTGAAAAAGGGGTTTGAAATTTTTATACCCCGAGACTTTCTGCGGCTCATTCGCGCGCACGCGCAGTAGTCCACTACGCTCCGCTAGTCCCCGGCTGCTGACGGCCTGAGCGCGTGATGTGCGGGCTGCTCCTCAGGCCGAAGTGGCGCGATGGCTGGATCGCCCTCTAGCGAGAGTGGGCCTTCCCCCGACCAACGATCTAGCGCGAGATAGATCACCGGCGTGATGAACAGCGTGATCACTTGAGAAAAAATCAGCCCGCCGACAACTGCCAACCCGAGTGGCTGCCGTACCTCGGCTCCCGCGCCGAGCGCAAAAGCAATGGGTAGGGCCCCCATCAGGGCCGCCAGCGTGGTCATCATGATTGGCCTGAACCGGAGCAGGCAAGCAGTTCGAATCGCTGTCGTCGGATCCATACCCTTGGTGCGCTGCGCGTCGAGCGCGAAGTCAATCATCATAATGGCGTTCTTCTTAACGATGCCAATGAGCATGATGATGCCGATGGTTGCGATGATGGACAAGTCCATATTGAACAGCCACAGCGTGACCAACGCACCAACAGCAGCAGACGGTAGCCCCGCCAAAATCGTTAGCGGGTGAATGTAGCTCTCGTAGAGCACACCAAGCAGGACGTAAATCACCAGTAGCGCGGCAACGATCAAAATCACCTGGCTGCCTTGTGACGATTGGAACGCCGCCGCGTCGCCGCCCCAAGCGGTCAAGATGCTGGGCGGCATTTTCAATTCGTTGCGGAACTCATCGATTTTCTTGGACGCGTCGCCAAGTGGGATGTTTGCGGCTAGGTTAAACGAAACGGTTAGCGCTTCTAGCTGGCCCGCATGGTTGATTGCGGTCGCGCCAATTTCGCGACGTGCGGTGCCGAGGGCTGTTAGCGGCACCAATTTCCCCGCTTTGGTGCGCACGAAAATCTTGCTGAACGCGTTTTCATCGGTCTTGTCTTCAATGCCGACTTGCATGATTACCTGATAGCTGTCGACTGACGTGTAGATAGTGCCAATCTGCCGGTCACCAAATGCCGAATACATTGCCGTGCGGATGTCCTGTACGTTTACACCCATCGCGTTTGCGCGGTCGCGGTCAATGATGAAGCGCGCTTGTAGTCCCTTTAGCTGCGCATCACTCGTCACGTCGCGGAATGCTGGGTCGTTACGCATAAGCGCGAGCATGCCGTCTGTGGCCTTGCGCAACTCGTCAGGGTTCACGCTTTTTAATGTGTATTGATAACGACTCTTGCTGGGACGTCCGCCGAGTCGTAGGTTCTGCAATGGATTGAAAAACGTGTTGATGCCTGCGATGGTCCGTGTTTCTTTGCGTAAGCTCTCTACAACTTTGTCGATGCCTTGACGCTGATTGCGTGGCTTGAGTGTGATGAATAACCGCCCCGAGTTGCTGTCCTGCGCCGTGAGAATCACAGTGTCCACAGCGGGATTTGCCCGTACTACATCGCTCGTTTTTTGCAACAACTCGGAGACGGCGGGGAATGAGATGTCCTCAACCGCCTCAGCGGTGGCCAGTATTTGACCGATATCTTCGTTGGGAAAGAAGCCTTTTGGCAGCACATAGAACAGCCAGATGGAGAGTCCCAACGTGCCTAGTGCAACAACCATCACGACATTGCGGTGCACCAAGCAACGGTCGAGCGTTTTTTCGTATTTCCCCAGAACCCACTGGAAGCCTCGTTCGAACCCGGCAGTGATGCGCATTGCGGTGTCTGCTTCAATATGTGGCTTTAAGAAACGGCTCGCCAACATCGGAATCAGTGTTAACGAAACTACCGCAGATACCATCACCGATATTCCGACGACGACAGCGAACTCGTGGAACAGCAGGCCGATCACGCCCGGCATAAAGAAAATTGGAATAAATACCGCGACCAAGGAAACCGAAATTGAGACAATCGTAAAGCCCATTTCGCGGGCGCCCTGCAACGATGCCCGCATCGGCTCCATGCCGTCTTCCATGTGCCGCACGATGTTTTCTAGAACAACAATGGCGTCATCAACCACTAGCCCCACCGCAAGTGTGATGGCAAGTAGCGAGATATTGTCTAAGCTATAGCCGAGCCAAAACACAATGGCCAGTGTTCCGAGCAGCGATATGGGTAGCGATAGTGCGGGGATGAAGGTCGCCATTGCGTGGCGCAGGAACATAAACATCACTAGTACGACCAGCACAACGGTTAGGCCTAACGTTAACTGGACATCATGAATGGAATCGCGAATCGAAACAGAGCGGTCACTTCGCAGCTTGATTTCAACCGATGACGGCATTTGCGCGACGAGTTTTGGCAGCATTGCTTTCACCGCGTCGACCGTGGCCACCGTATTGGCATCTGGCTGGCGCTGAATCGCCATACTGATTGAGCGCTCGCCGTTCGCCCAGCTCGATGTTTTTACGTTTTCAACACTGTCTTCAACCTGTGCGATATCGGCGAGTCGGATCGGGTTGCCGTTTGGCGAAGTGGAGATGATGAGCGTTGCGAAGTCGTCCGCTTTGGTCAATTGCTTGTTCGCCGTAATCACCAACGTTTGCCGTGGACCCTCGAGGGTGCCAACCGGCGAGTTGGCGTTTGCGGTGCGGATGGCGGCAGCGACGTCATCCATGGTCAAACCCCGTTCAGCGGCTGCCTCCGGATCCACTTTGACGCGAACCGCAAATTTCTTTTGGCCGTTAATGTTGACCTGCGCGACACCTGGCAGCGTCGACAGCGAAGGGATGATGAGATTGTCCGCGTAGCTGTTTAATTCGGAAAGTGACATCGACGGTGACATCAGCGTGAGGAACAGGATTGGTGCATCCGCCGGATTGACTTTGCGGTATGACGGCAGCGAAGTCATCTCGATGGGAAGTGCGCGTTGCGCACGCAGCAGCGCCGCCTGTACGTCGACGGATGCGGCATCGATATTGCGGTCTTGTTCAAACTCCAGCGTAATTTGTGTGCTGCCCAAGCTGCTAGTGGAATTCATCGCGGCGACACCAGCGATGGTCGAAAACTGACGCTCTAACGGCGTTGCCACTGACGATGACATCGTCTCAGGACTCGCGCCCGGCAGCGATGCGGAAACCTGAATAGTTGGTGTGTCGTATTGCGGCAGCGCAGAAATTGGAAACTTCGCGTAGGCGAGGGCACCCGCCACCACCACAGCAGCATTGAGCAACACCGTCATGATCGGACGGCGGATACAGAGTTCGGAGATGTTCATGGCGGGCCTAGGCTATTTGCTGGCAGGGGCTGCGTCACGAGCAGCCTTCTTTGTTGCGCTGTTAGCAGCCGGGGCCGCTGTGGCGGGAGCGGGTGTGTCGCTTGCTGGCGCGGCAGCCTTGCTAGGCTCAGTCCCTTTGCCGTCCTCAGGCCCGGCTTTGCGCGCGCCCTTACCGGTTTTGCCAACCGCGTTCTCGACGACCGTGCCATTTGGCCGCACATTTTGCGCACCTTCCAGCACAATCTTTGTGCCAACTGGCACGCCCGAGATGGCGGCAAAGCCATCCTGATTCTGGATAACTTCAATCGGTTGCAAGGTCGCTTTGTTGTCAGCAGAGACGATATAGACAAACTTACGCTCTGGTCCAGCTTGTACAGCTTGAATGGGGACTACGGCCGCGTCGGCAATCGTTCTCGTTGGTACGGTGACGTTGACGAACATGCCCGGCCACAGCACAAACTTCGGATTGGTGAATGTCGCTTTCATGGGGATTGTGCCGCTTGCAGTATCGATAGTACTCTCGATAAAACTCAGTTTTCCAGTCAGCTTCTGCGGTGTAACGCCGGGAATTTCGGCGGTCACCAAAACTTCGCCCTGGGCAAGTGCGCGCTGAACATATTGCCGCTCTCGTTCAGGGATGGAGAATGAGACAGCGATCGGGTCAATTTGGCTAATGGTGACAAGCGGCGCGCTGGTCGCGGTCGGCTGGACGAGGCTGCCAATGCGAACGCTGATGGCGCCTGCGCGCCCCGGAAACGGCGCACGAATCTCCGTTAGAGAGCGCGCAACGCTCGCGACTTCGGCGGACGCCTCATCCACCGCTAGCTGCCCCTTGGCGAGCTCGGCTTGGTTGATTGCGACGTCTAGACCGGCAGCGGAAATGAATTTTTGATCGAATAAATCGCGCTGACGCTTTAGGTTGCGCTCAGCATTGGCATAGTCCGCACGCGATTTGAGCACCTGTGCTTCCGCACGTTTTTGCGAAGCGTCTTCGGTTCGATTGTCCATCGTGAACAGCAGGTCACCCTGCTTCACGGTCCCGCCCTCGTGGAAATGGATGGCTTTTAGCGTCGAACTCACTTGTGGGCGAATGTCAACGGCTTGCAGCGCCACGACCGTGCCGTTCGAGGTCACGCTAATTGGCAGGTCCTGGTTTTTTACCAGCGTCGTGGTCACGCTCACTGGTGCACCTCCGCCACCTTTGGTGGCATTGCCCGGTGCGCCGCCCGCCGTTGCGCCGGCGGCTACCTGCGTTGCGCTATACCACCACCACCCGCCAGCTGCTGCTATCGCGAGGGCAATAATCACGTAGATGGCGGCACCGCCATTGTTCTTAATACGCATGTCGGAGAACTCTTGTTCAGATTGAGGATGTTGCAATACGACTGGGAGATGAATGTTACTTCTTTCGGTGACGGTCGTCTCGTGGTTTCGGTAAGTGCTGTGATGACAAAACAGTTATGGAATTGCGCCGGTTTTGAATTTGTGACGACTAAATAGGCGCTCTGCGCGCTCAAAATACTGAACAATTCTTACTGGATTTGCTTCCATAATTTCTCTTTTCCAAATTTTTAGTGCTACGCATAAAGCGATTCCCGACAGCAAAGTTGAACTACCTCATGATAATAATCTATACATAAAGGTTAGCACAAAATTCATGGCTGACGCCTCGATAACTAGTCGACGCGACAAGTCGAAGGAGCCTCATTTGCCGAACATTGTTGACCAACGCCGATTGACATTTTTATTTATTACTGCCGCTAGCGCCATCTCTCTGCGTTGAGATGGCGCCACCACTTTTTTTGCATGGCCTCGGCA
>JANYBL010000065.1 GCA_025360815.1 Burkholderiales bacterium | reverse complement strand
CACCGAAGCGACTACGCAAATCATCGTGCAGCGCCGTAGGAATCCCCGTCCTTTAGAGCGGGGAGGATGTCAAGTTGTGTCTTGTACACATAACTAAGTGAGTTGTCCGTCTACAATTTCGAACCCCGCTCAGATTGGTTGCTATCGCCACAATCGTCTTTCCTAATTTGATGCGCCGCACAAATAGCTCGAACTTGTCATAATGGCGTGCTAAAATATCGAGTTGTCTTAACAATTTATGGCAATTTAATTGCTCCACACTCGCAACTTTTAACCGAAACCGAATTCCATGCCACGCGCCCTTAGAAACATCGCCATTATTGCCCACGTTGACCACGGTAAAACTACCCTTGTCGATAAGCTCCTTCACCAAGCCGGATCGTTTGCGGCGCATCAGCATATTGCCGAGCGCGTGATGGATTCTAACGATCTCGAAAAAGAGCGGGGCATTACCATTCTTGCCAAGAACACGGCGATTGATTTTGAAGGGGTGCACATCAACATCGTTGATACCCCAGGCCACGCCGATTTCGGCGGAGAAGTTGAGCGTGTATTGTCGATGGTCGATGGCGTGTTGTTGCTGGTGGATGCGGTTGAAGGCCCGATGCCACAAACGCGTTTTGTGACTAAAAAAGCCCTGGCGCTTGGCTTGAAGCCGATCGTTGTGATTAACAAAGTTGACCGCGACGGTGCACGTCCGGATTGGGTCATCAACGCGACGTTTGAATTGATGGACAAGCTGGGTGCAACCGAAGAGCAGCTTGATTTTCCGGTTGTTTACGCCTCGGCATTGAACGGCTACGCGATGCTCGATTTGAAAGAGCCCGCAACCGATATGCGTGCGCTGTTTGAAACGGTCTTGAAGTACGTTCCAGCGCCGGATTGCGATGCGGATGCGCCGCTGCAATTACAAATTTCAGCACTTGATTATTCGACCTATGTGGGCCGGATCGGCATTGGCCGCGTGCGCCGTGGCTCGATCAAACCCGCGCAAGATGTGATGGTAATGATTGGCGATAAGCCGCCGAAAAAAGCGCGCGTAAATGCTGTGCAAGGCTTCCAAGGCTTGAACAAAGTGCCGCTGGATATCGCCGAAGCAGGCGAGATCGTGCTGATTTCCGGTATTGAGGATTTGGCAATTGGCTGTACTTTGGCCGATATGGACAAGCCGGAAGCACTGCCAATTTTGGGCGTGGATGAGCCGACCTTGACCATGAATTTCCAGGTAAACAAATCACCGTTTGCCGGCCAGGAAGGTAAATTTGTTACATCACGCCAGTTGCGTGAGCGCCTGGATAAAGAGTTGCTCGTTAACGTGGCGTTGAAAGTGGCTGAGACAGAAGACACCGATTCATTCATGGTCTCCGGCCGTGGTGAACTACACTTGACGATTTTGCTGGAAAACATGCGCCGCGAGGGCTATGAATTGGCGGTCGGTAAACCCCGCGTCATGATTAAAGAAATCAACGGCGAAAAATGTGAACCGTTTGAAATGCTCACGCTTGATGTTGAAGAAGTTCATCAAGGCCCTGTCATGGAAGCTATCGGTGCACGCCGTGGCGATATGGTCGATATGGTGTCTGATGGCCGTGGCCGTACACGCCTTGACTACCGTATTCCAGCCCGTGGTTTGATCGGCTTCCAAACTGAATTTATGAACTTAACGCGTGGCACCGGCTTGAAAAGCCATGTGTTCGACGAATACGCACCGATGCGCGGCGAAATCGCCTCACGTCGCAACGGTGTTTTGATCTCCGGTGAACAAGGCGATGCCGTCGCTTACGCGCTATGGAAACTGCAAGACCGTGGCCGGATGTTTGTTACGCCGGGCGAGCGTTTGTATAACGGCATGGTCATCGGTATCCATAGCCGTGATAACGATCTTGTTGTGAATCCAATCAAAGGTAAACAGCTTACCAATGTGCGTTCTTCTGGTACTGATGAAGCGGTTGCCTTGGTGCCGCCAATTCAAATGACGTTGGAGTCCGCGATTGAGTTTATTGATGATGATGAGTTGGTAGAAATCACACCAAAAAACATTCGTATCCGCAAGCGATTCTTGCTCGAGCATGAGCGCAAGAAGGCATCGCGCGAAGCGGCTTAGTGTCTAAGAAGGCTGTTAGGTAAAATAAAAAGCCGCATGATTTCATGCGGCTTTTTATTTTGTTTGCTTTTATAACAATCACCAGACTCTAGCACCGGCGGGGCGTTCCAAGAGGTATAGCTCGCGTTTGACGTCGTTCAGGCGGCGTCGCAACCTAGACTAGGGTGCTTTGATGACCACACTGATTTGCAAACTGTTTTAATAATAAGTTACGCTCAGTTCATGCAACACACCATCCACCACTTTCGCGCGATGGCCGGCGAAAACATCATCGAGCTATATGCCGAATCGCACGAGGCGGCCGACCGTGCAGCCGCCGTAGCGATTGCTGAAGTGAAGCGGATCGAAGCGAAATATTCCCGCTATCAAGCTGACAGCGTCATCACAAAAATCAATCGCGCTGCAGGTTTTGAAAAAATCGAGATCGACCCAGAGACTGCGCAGTTGCTTGACTTTGCCGATATTTGCTATCAGCAATCAGATCGGCGATTTGACATCACATCGGGGGTTTTGCGGCGCGTTTGGAACTTCAAATTAGATCGGCCACCGAGTGCTGATGCTGTCGCGCCGCTGCTGCCTTTGATCGCTTGGCACTCGGTCGAGCGCACAGTAATTGCGCAAAAACAAACCATCTTCCTCCCGAAAACCGGCATGGAGATCGATTTTGGCGGCTTCGGCAAAGAATACGCCGCGGATCGAGCTGCGGCGGTGTTGCTGTCTTACGGCATTCGTCATGGTTTCGTGAATTTGGGTGGCGATGTGGTGGTGACAGGCCCACACGCCAACGGCGAGCCTTGGCAGCTTGGTATTCGCCATCCGCGCGATGAAAACGCCTTACTCGCCACGTTTCCAATTGCCTCAGGCGCTGTCGCCACCAGTGGTGATTACGAGCGGTTCATTGATTTTGCGGGTCGGCGACATTCCCACATCCTGAATCCCAAGACAGGCGAATCGGTGCATGGTTTGCAGAGCGTGACAGTGTTCGCGCCGAGCTGTCTGGTGGCGGGGAGTATTTCGACGATTGCGATGCTCCACGAGGGAAATAAGGGTGCAGAATGGCTCGCCCAATGCGGGGCCCGCTATTTGGCCGTCGATGCTGCTGGCGGCAGAATTGAACGACTAATCCACAACCCATAGTGGTTAAACGAAGTTGCTAGCCTACGGTTGTGGGCGGCATGTTAAAATTACTCGATCGTAAATTGAATGCAGCAATACTTCCTAAACCGCTATCACGCGCTACTCACCGAGCATCCACACCATGTTTTCACGCCAAGACACCATCCAAAAAACTGACTCCGAAATTTTTGCGGCAATCACCCAAGAAAACCAGCGCCAGCAAGACCATATCGAGCTGATCGCTTCCGAGAATTACACCAGCCCCGCAGTGATGGAGGCGCAGGGCAGCCAGCTCACCAATAAATACGCCGAGGGATATCCCGGCAAGCGCTATTACGGTGGCTGCGAGTTCGTTGATATTGTCGAAACCCTAGCGATTGATCGTGTCAAAAAATTGTTTGGTGCCGAGGCGGCAAATGTGCAGCCCAATAGCGGCTCGCAGGCCAATCAGGCGGTGTTTTTTGCGCTGTTGAATCCAGGCGATACGTTCCTCGGCATGAGCTTGGCGGAGGGCGGTCATTTGACGCACGGGATGCCGCTCAATATGTCGGGCAAATGGTTTAAGCCGGTTTCGTACGGCTTAAACGCGAAAGAAGAAATCGATTACGACCAAGTCGAGCGCCTCGCGCACGAGAGCAGTCCGAAGCTCATTTTGGCAGGCGCATCGGCTTATTCGCTGAAGATTGATTTTGAGCGCTTCGCAAAGATCGCCAACGATGTCGGCGCTATTTTCATGGTCGATATGGCGCATTACTCCGGCCTTATTGCTGGCGGAGCGTACCCGAACCCGGTACCGCACGCCGATGTGGTTACGACGACGACGCACAAAGGCTTACGTGGCCCGAGAGGCGGCATTATTTTGATGAAAGCCGAGCACGAGAAAAAAATCAATTCCGCGATTTTCCCTGGCATTCAGGGCGGCCCACTGATGCATGTGATCGCCGGTAAGGCAGTCGCATTCCACGAGGCGCTGCAGCCAGAATTTAAAGCGTATCAACACCAGGTATTGAAGAACGCGCATGTGATGGCCGAGACGTTGAAGAAACGCGGCTTGCGGATTGTTTCGGATCGCACCGAATCGCACGTGATGTTGGTTGATCTCCGCGCTAAATCGATCACTGGTAAGGCTGCGGAAGCAGCGCTGGGCGAGGCACACATCACGGTCAATAAAAACGCGATTCCAAACGATCCTGAAAAGCCGTTCGTTACCTCTGGGATTCGCTTGGGCTCACCCGCAATGACGACGCGTGGATTCAAGGAGGCTGAGGCCGAACTTACAGCCAATCTAGTCGCCGATGCGCTCGAAGGTGCGAGTGATCCGACCAAACTAGCTGCGGTCAAAGCACGAGTACATGCGTTGACCAAGCAGTTTCCGGTTTACGGATAGTCTGTAACAAATAATGAAATGCCCCTTCTGTAGCGCCCAAGAGACACAAGTCATTGATTCTCGCGTGTCCGAGGAAGGGGATGTTGTTCGCCGCCGCCGCCGTTGCACTGTCTGCCACAAGCGATTTACTACCTATGAGACGGCTGAACTGCGGATGCCGACGATTGTCAAATCCAACGGCCAACGGGAGGATTTTTCGCGTAAAAAATTAGAGACGAGTTTTCACCGTGCGTTGCACAAGCGGCCGGTGGGCGAGGAGCATGTCGCCGCCGCGATTGATCGCATTGAGCAAACATTGTTGAACGAGGCCAAGCGTGAGCTGGGCTCACGCAAAGTGGGTGAAATGGTGATGGCCGAATTAAAGCAAATGGACGAAGTGGGTTATGTGCGATTTGCGTCTGTCTACCGTAGTTTTTCCGATGTGGAAGAATTCAAAACGGCCATTCGCGAAGTTCAGAAGTGAAGCGCAGAAGTAAAGTGCAGAATCAATGTCAGTCGTAACGTCATTTCGCGCAACCGAAGGGCTTATCGCCACCGCGGTGTTTAGCGCTACAGACCACGCCATGATGGCGGAAGCCTTGCGTCTCGCGGAGCGGGGTCGCGGGATTGCCTCACCGAACCCGCATGTTGGTTGCGTGATCGTGAACGCAGGGCGCATCATTGGCCGCGGCTTTACCCAAGCCGGTGGTCGTCCGCACGCGGAGGCGGCGGCGTTGGCGATGTGCGCCATGAATGGCGAATCAACCATTGGTGCGACCGTTTACTCGACGCTTGAGCCATGCAGCCTGCACGCCAATTCACGTGGGCCAGCCTGTTCTGATTTGTTGATCAACGCAAAAGTGGCGCGAGTTGTTTCCGCATTGCACGATCCGTTTCATGGTGTCGATGGGGCAGGCCACGACAATCTGCGCGAGGCGGGTATTCAGGTTGAAATCGGTCTGATGGCGGCGCTGGCGGCAGATCAATTGAAGGCGTTTTTAAAACGTGTGACCCAACACAAACCGTGGGTGACATTGAAAGTTGCGGCAAGCATGGATGGTAAAACCGCATTGGCAAACGGTGAATCGAAATGGATTACTGGCGACGACGCCCGGCGCGATGTGCATTTGTTGCGATCCAAAGTGTGTGCAGTAATGACGGGCATTGGTACGGCTTTAGCTGATGACCCCGAACTGACGGTGCGCAATCTACCGGGCGATAATCGTGGAAACGACGCGCTAAAAATTGAACGCCAGCCATTACGAATTCTGCTTGATAGCAGACTTGATGTGCGTGATGGGATGAAGGTGTTGGAAGGCGGCAACACCATGATCATGACGGCATCCGACAATAAAGTGCGCGCGGCAGCGCTGGTCGCGATGGGTGTTGAAGTGGTGTGTGTGCCGACGGAACCGGTAAAAGGCAAAGTGGATTTGGCCGCGATGATGAAAATGCTGGCGAAACGACCTGCCAGAGCACTAAATCACATCATGGTAGAAACTGGCGCAAAGCTGAATGGCTCACTGCTCGAAGCTGGCGTGGTTGATGAAATTATTTTTTATATGGGGCCGAGCATTCTGGGCGGTTCTGCGCGCGGCATATTTGCGATGCAGGAGCTTGAGCGGTTGCGCGATAAAATAGCATTAACGATCACGGATCAACGCATGGTGGGAGGCGATTTGCGCATCACCGCGCTGGTTCAAAACAAGCAACTTTTATAAACGGCCTAAACAGCCGGGCTCAACAAACAGCATAGATAGGAAACATCAACGTGTTTACCGGCATTATTGAAACGACAGGTACGATCCAACAGGCAGAAGTGAATCCCGAAAATACCCGCCTCGTGATCGAGGCGCAGCGTCTAGGGCTGCACAATGTCGCCATCGGTGATTCGGTTGCCGTCAGCGGCGTTTGCCTAACTGTCGTTGAGAAAACAAGCGAAACGTTTGCTGTCGATGTTTCCAACGAAACACTGTCTCTGACGACCGGCTTAAAACTAGGCAATGAAGTAAATTTAGAAAAATCATTAAGGTTCGGCGATCGATTGGGCGGCCATTTAGTAAGCGGCCACGTGGACGGCTTGGGCACCGTCACTGCGATGGAAGATCTGGGGGCATCGTGGCGGCTCGAAATCAGAGCGCCGAGCGAGCTCGCCAAATATGTTGCCCGCAAAGGCTCGATCACTGTCAATGGCATTTCGCTAACGGTAAATAGCGTGAAAGATTTGCAGCAAGGCGAAGCGCTATTTGAAATTAACATCATCCCCCATACTCATCAAGTTACAACCATACGCGGCTTGCAAACGGGCTCGAAGGTGAATCTGGAAATCGACTTAGTGGCGCGATATATTGAGCGGATGTTGGGCTGATCGTGGCCGAAGCACGTCGATCTGTAGGAAAAAATGGCTGGAAACGACTTTCTTTCCGAGCGTTTTACGATTTTTGTAAAATAAAATGGAGTAATTTTAGGCTTTCTGATGGATACAACATTGCCTGGGTTTGTCGAGGCCACGCATTTTGTCAAATGCTATGGTTCGATCATCGTGCCCCCATTGTTTTAGCGTTATCTAGGCACCTCGGCGTTGAAAACGTTCTGCCCGTTCAGGTTAACGTTGCGTTTATGCGCAGATCAAAAGGAGCGAGCGGTGAAAACGTTTAAGCAATCGGCCAACGCGCTCAACCGCGTAAATCAGCGGTGCAATTCCTCGACGAAAAATTGCTAAGATTATGATTAGTTCGCCAACAGCGGTGGTAACTTGATGCGGTCGGCGAATCAGGCGGTCGCGTCGCACTTAGCGCCGCAAAAAACATCGTGAACGAACGAAAAGCAATGTGGTAGACAATGATTTTTTATAGAAGTGATTAAAACATGCTCGCAATCATCGGTGGAACCGGCTTAACCAATCTTGCCAATCTCGACATTACGCGCCGCGAAGTTGTGCGCACGCCTTATGGTGAGCCTTCCGGCCATCTCACGATTGGCGAACTTAAAACGGGCGCGCAAAAAGCGGAAGTGATTTTTCTAGCACGGCACGGCTATGGGCATACGATTCCGCCGCATGAGGTCAATTATCGCGCCAATATTTGGGCACTGCATTCGCTCGGCGCGACGCGGGTGCTGGCAGTAAATTCGGTCGGCGGCGTGGCGGCCAATATGGGACCAGGCGTGATCGCCGTGCCTGATCAAATCATCGATTACACATCGGGGCGCAAGCATACTTTTTTTGAGGGCGACAAGCCGGTCACCCACATTGATTTCACGTTTCCCTATTGCAGCCGCGCACGCCTTTTGTATTTGGCTGCGGCGAAAGCCGCGGGCATTCCGATTGAAGATTCCGGCGTACTCGGTGTGACGCAAGGTCCGCGGCTGGAAACTCGTGCCGAGGTAAACCGCATGGAGCGCGACGGTTGCACGATGGTAGGCATGACCACTGCCCCGGAAGCCGCGCTTGCACGTGAGCTAGATTTATCGTACGCAACACTCGCGCTTTCGATGAACCACGCTGCCGGTCGCGGCACCTCAAGCGACGGCATCAAGCTCGAAGATGCCGAAGCGATATTGAAAGTCGGTATGGAAAAAATTCGCACACTTCTGGCGAAAGCAGTCGAGTTACATTCAGCAATGCCTGCTGAGGTGCGGGGGTTTAAGTAACGCGTCCTTCCTAAGCCTCAGGCAACTTCGCCGGAACGATCAACCCTTAAACTCGAATGAGAGAACAATGATCCGTCCGATCCTAAAAATGGGCACGCCGAGCTTGATGCAAGCATCCCTGCCGCTACCAAGCTCTGCCTTCAACTCACCCGAATTGCACGCTTTGATTGCGGATATGCAAGAGACGATGATCGCGGCCAAAGGGGCGGGCTTGGCTGCGCCGCAGATTGGTGAAAATATTCGCGTGGTGATTTTCGAAATCAAAAATAATCCGCGCTACCCAGATGCAGAACCCGTGCCGTTCACGGTTTTGATTAATCCTGAATTGCTGCCGATTTCTGATGAGCAAGACGACGGTTGGGAAGGCTGTTTGTCAGTTCCCGCGATGCGCGGTTTGGTGCCGCGCCTGAAAGCGCTTCGTTATACCGGCTTCGATGCGGCAGGGCAGAAAATAGATCGCACCGTTTCAGGCTGGCATGCGCGCGTGGTGCAGCATGAATGTGATCATCTCGATGGTGTGTTGTATCCCATGCGGATGACCGATATGTCACAATTCGGTTTCACCGAAGTGTTGTTTCCAGAGCTCGTCGGGCAAGACGACGACTAGCCTGTTCATCGAATCACAAAAAAGGGAATCCATATGGCTGAAACAATTGATGTAACGCCCAGTACGAGTAGTAGCGGCGGCGGGAGCACCAATGGCGGTGAACCCGATGTTTCTTCGTCGATGACACTCACACACGTACTTTACGGCATGCATGCCATTGCGCCGTTCACGCTTTGGACGCTAGCCATTGTGGCGATGATCGTTGGTGCTGTGAAACGCGATGATGTGCGGGGTAGTTTTCTTGACTCGCATTTTGGCTATCTTTCGCGCACGTTTTGGTGGGGTCTTTTATGGTGGCTCGCGGCTTGGTGCGTGTTTTGGGTTCTAGGCTTGCTAACACTGGGGATTGGCATGGCTGTTTTATGGATTCTTCCCGTTGCCGTATTTGTTTGGTATTTGTATCGTGTCATTCGCGGCTGGTTGACGCTGAACGAAAGAAGACCAATGCAATAAACCTGCTCGAGCAATCTGCAAATTTTTAGAAGCGCAAAGCAACGCCAAGGACACTTTCCTAGGCGTTTTTTATGTGGCAATCGATTTTTCCAGTGGCGTTGTGTCCGTGAAAAACAGGAACGATTGCATTGGCAAACCGTTGGCACCAGAAAAGCGGGCAGTTGTTGCGAATAATTGTCATTAAGGATATTATTATAAATAAGAATGATTCTTAGTTAACGCTTCAATAATCGCCGTGTCAAAATCACCGTTTCAACAGCACCGTTTCAACAGCGCCGCTTCAACACTGCTGCAGCAGTGCGGCATCATTGTCCGACAGTACATCAAAATTATCCCAACCGTCTTTATCAACGTGGCTCAACCGTGAAATCTGGCTCTCAAAAAGCTGCACCCAAACTGACCCTCGATCAATTGCGCAAAGGCCAATCGGCCATCGTCACGCATGTGGCTGCCCATGTGGAAGAAGGCGGCACAGATTATTCGCGCCGCTTGATGGAGCTTGGCTTTGTCAATGGTGAATCCGTGACCATCTTGGCCAAAGGGTTTTGGTCAGGCGAGCCGATTGCGGTACGAATTGGCGATGCGCAGCACGGTCACGGCAGCAGCACTTTTGCGTTGCGGCGATTCGAAGCGGCGCAAATCGCCGTCACGCTGCGACCCGCCTAAGCCGTAGTTTTAATAAACAACGCGAAAGAGAAAGCGCTAGCCAGGTTTTTCATGAATGCTCCCGCACCATCTTTGATTTCTCTAATCGCCTTAGTCGGTAACCCGAACTGCGGTAAGACCGCACTGTTCAACCGTCTTACTGGCGCACGCCAGAAAGTCGCCAATTACGCGGGTGTCACCGTCGAACGCAAAGAGGGTAGCTTTACCTCGCCCGGAGGCCGCACTTGGCAAGTGCTCGATCTGCCCGGTGCCTATAGCCTGGTGGCGACCACGCCAGATGAGGCCATTACCCGCGATGTGGTGTATGGATTGCGTCCGGATGAAGCCACGCCCGCAGGCATTGTCTGCGTGGTGGACGCCACCAATTTGCGGCTTAATTTACGGATGGCGCTGGAATTGAAACGCCTCGGCAAACCGATGGTGATCGCGCTCAACATGAGCGATGTCGCTGCTAAACGCGGTATCAACATTGATCGCGAAAAATTAAGCTGCGAAATCGGCGTACCGGTGGTCGCGACGGTAGCGGTTCGCAATGGCGGCGAAGCAAACCTCGTGGCGGCGCTTGATCAAATTGATGAGGCAACACTCGTCGCAAACCATATTCCCAGCGCGATTGCTGAATCATCCAATGCATTGGCTGACACGCAACAAGAAGTTCGCAGGCTGTTGACGCTTTGCGTCGAGGAATCAGCGGACACCAAAAAAATCCACCGCGCGACCGAAAAAATTGATGCCATTGTGCTGCACCCGGTGTGGGGAATTGTCATATTGGCGGTGTTGATGTTCTGCGTGTTTCAGGCCGTGTTTAGTTGGGCAAAATGGCCTATGGATACGATCAAATACGGCGTTGAATGGGTGGCTGCGCTGATCGGCTCCACGTTGCCACCGGGTATGCTCAACAGTTTGCTGGTCGATGGCATGCTGGGTGGCGTGGGTGCAGTACTGGTTTTTTTGCCGCAGATTTTGATTTTGTTTTTCTTTATTTTGGCGCTGGAGGATTCCGGCTATTTGCCCCGCGCCGCGTTTTTGCTGGATCACCTGATGGGAAGGGTTGGTTTGTCTGGCCGCGCATTTATTCCACTGTTATCCAGCTTTGCCTGCGCGATTCCGGGCATCATGGCAACGCGCACAATCCAGAATCCGCGAGACCGGCTGGCGACGATCATGATCGCGCCCCTCATGACGTGCTCTGCGCGGCTTCCGGTTTATGCGCTGATCATCGCGGCATTTATTCCCGATAAAACGGTATGGCATATTTTTAATTTGCAGGGTGTGGTGTTGTTCGTGCTCTACGTGGCGGGGATCGTGTCGGCCATGGCTGTGGCTTACGCATTCAAATGGTTTGCGGGCCGCAAAGTGCATCAAGCGTTGATGTTGGAACTGCCCGATTACCATTGGCCGCATCTGCAAAATCTCATGCTTGGGTTATGGGAGCGGGTAAAGATTTTTCTCATGCGGGTCGGTACGATTATTTTGTCGCTCATGATCTTGCTTTGGTTTTTATCGAGCTTCCCCGGCGCACCCGAAGGCGCAACCCACCCCGCGATCTACTACAGTCTGGCGGGGATTATGGGACGTGGCTTGGAAGTAATCTTCGCGCCGATTGGCTTCAACTGGCAAATTTGCATCGCGCTTGTTCCAGGTTTGGCGGCGCGCGAGGTTGCCGTTGGCGCATTGGGCACGGTTTATGCGATCTCACAAACAGGCGATGCGCTCGCGACCGAGCTCACACCCATCATCGCAAATAGCTGGAGTTTGCCCACTGCGCTATCACTGCTCGCATGGTACGTGTTTGCACCGCAATGCGTGGCCACATTGAGCGCTGTTAAACGTGAAACTAATGGCTGGAAATATCCGGTCCTCATGGCCGCGTATTTGTTTGGCTTGGCATATGTAGCCTCGTTCATCACCTACCGCGTCGCGCTAGCGATGGCCGGCACCTAGGGGTTCCCGTATGATTCAAACCATCATCGTCGCCGTCATCGTGCTTGTCGCAGCGCTCTATGTGATCAAACGCTACGCGCCAAAATGGCTGGTACGGAAGCTGGGAGCCTGGTCCTCAACAGGCATGGACGCGGTTGGTTTGGTCAGCATTTCAAACCGTATCGCGCAAACATGGACAGTCGAATCACCGACAGGGAAATCGTGCGGCAGCGGATGCGGGCGTTGTGGCGGATGCGGCAATTCAGACGCGGCTCAACCTGACCCCGCCGGGCAAGAGCATCGTTTTCCCCAAAAATACCCCGTCATTGCCATTTCTCATAAAAATTAAAACGGCGCTGCCCCAATGACGAGCATGGCCCCTAAAAAAATTCTTCTTCTCAGTGTTTCAGCCGGTGCTGGCCACATGCGGGCGGCAGAGGCAATTCGTGCTTATGCAAATCTTCCGGAATTTAATACGGCCGCCATCCGGATTGATGCCACCCATTTCGATGTCATGGATTTTGTGCCATCTGGTTTTCGTAAGCTCTATACTGATTTTTATATCAAGCTCGTCAACAAAGCGCCAGCGTTGTGGGGTTATCTCTATCGCTTAAGCAACGAAGCTGAAGCCGATAGTGGGATGGAAAAACTGCGGCGCGGGTTGGAGCGGCTGAACACTAAAGCGCTGCGCAAAGAAATCACAGCGTTCAAACCAGATGCCATTATTTGTACACATTTTCTACCTGCAGAAATTTTATCGCGCATGATTCGCAAAGGCGATCTCGATTGCCCCGTCTGGGTGCAGGTGACTGATTTTGATTTGCATCGCATGTGGGTACACGAGCGCATGCGAGGTTACTTTGCGGCGAATGACGAAGTCGCTTTTCGGATGCGAGCGATGGGCGTTGCGGCTGAGGCGATTCGCGTGACGGGCATCCCGATCATGCCTGCGTTTGCTCAAAAATTGGATCGCAAGGTATGCGCAAACGAGTTTGGGCTTGATCCCGCCAAGACGACATTTTTATTGATGGGTGGCGGCGCGGGGCTGGGGAGTTTGGACAGCGTTGCCGCTCGTCTGCTTAGGCTTGTCGGTGATTTCCAGCTGATTGTGTTGGCCGGTAAAAACGCCGATGCGCTCGCCAAATTGCAAACCTTGGCATCATCACATCCTACTCGCTTAGTTGCACAGGGCTTCACCAATCACGTTGAGCGGCTAATGGCGTGCGCTGATCTCATCATTACCAAGCCGGGCGGCCTAACAACATCGGAATGTTTGGCGATGGGCTTGCCCATTATTGTGAATGCGCCGATCCCCGGCCAAGAAGAACGCAATGCTGATTTTTTGTTGGAGCAGGGTGTGGCGCTCAAAGCTTGCGATGAAGAAGCGCTGGAATATCGTATTAGTTTTTTGCTGGACAATCCCGCCAAGCTCGCCGATATGTGCGCAAAGGCTAAGACGATTGGGCGGCCATTTGCGGCCCGGGATGTGCTGTTGCATGTGCTGGCAAACAGCTGAAGTCAAGCCCTGGCGCGGCGTTCAAGCCATTTTGATGTCGAACGCCGCATCAAACGCCGGGTTATTAATTTTTACTGCCTAATGTCCGTGCCTTCAACCGCGCAAAGTTAATCGCCACCAGCATCACGCCAATCCCGCCCGCCATAATCACCCCGACCGTGCCTATGTAAGCTGTGCCAAGCCCCGCCAGCGCCACGCCGCACGACTGGCCGATGAAGTACGCTGCTGCGAAGGCCGAAACGGCTGCGCCACGCCGTTCGGGAGCCATTTGTGTGGCGTTGGTTTGGAGTGTGTTGTGCAGCATATAAAAACCCAAGCCGGTCATGAAGCACGCAGGAATCGCCCATTGCCAGCAAGGCGCTACGGCCATCACGAGCATCGACACGAATAGGAGCATGCCGCCAACGCGTGCCAAACCCGTTTCGCCAAGCCGTCTCACGAATGTTGCCGAGGCTGATGCAAACAAAAATCCGCCAAAGCCAAATAGCATCACCACCATGCCAGAAGTGGACAGCGCCAGCCCGTGCATGGTGTGCAAATGCGTGGCAAAAAACGCGAAGCCACCGAACACACATGCGCCTTCAAGGAAAACCGTCATAACAACCACCCGCGCCCACGGTTTTTTTAGCACCTCTGCGAATTCGCGGAACATGCGCTCGATTGCGTGGCCATCATTGATCGTCGATGCACGCGCGGCTAATGCATGCGGCGGCAGCTGCCGTTGTGTCGCGAACAGTAAAAAGCTGACCCCTGCAAAGCCCGTTGCAATCAATAAAAACGGCACCTGCCATTTAAGATAATCTGCCGTGACCCCGCCGAGCAATTGCCCCGCCGCCACGCCCAAAATTTGCCCGATCAAAAAGCGCGCTAATACCGGCTGACGTTCCTCATAGGGCACCACATCACCAATCCACGCCATTGCCAGCGGGATAATCGCCGCGGCCATTGAGCCCGCAATAAGCCGCGCTGCCAGCAGAAAATTGAAATTCGGTGCGGCTGCGCACAGCAAGGTCGCCACTGCACAGGCTACCGTCGCCCAAGCGATTACACGATACTTGCCAAATCGATCCCCCAAAGGGCCGAAGAACAATTGGTTACATCCATAACCGATCGTAAACAATGTCACCACCCAAGAAGCCGCCGCCAACGTCACCGAGAATTCGCTGGCCATGCGCGGCAAGAGCGGATCCGTCACCCGTTGCGAAACACCGCTACCGAATGCGGCTAACGACAAGACAATGAATGCGATGGGGGCGACTTTGGGTAGTGTGGCGGGGGAGTTCGACGTGGGGGCGGGAACGGAGGACATTTACCGAAGATAGCACTGGGCGCTGCCGCGCTGCATTGACCGATGCGAAGGAGTGGACTTGACAAATCAACTGAAAAAAATGACCAAAATCGTTTATTGGCCGGGAAATTCGAGCGCTCTCCCCCAACGCCCCGCCAATGCTAGAGTTTGAGCATGTATCTCTCAAGCAGGCGTCATTTCTAACCTCATTTCCCGGCCTCACCTAAAACGATTTCCACTAACTTCCCCTGAAAGCGCGCTCTAAATTCCGCATCACTCAAGTCAATATTTTCAATCACAAACGCGTCCTCCGCCCGTTGGCCTAGCGTGCTGACTCTTGCATCGTGCAGATTGATGTCGAATTTAATGAGCAACCTCGCAATGGCGGATAGCAATCCCGGGCGGTCCGCACAACTGATGGAAAGCTCGTAAAACGTTTTACGGCGTGACGGTGTGAGGGTAATTTTCGGTTGGATCGGGAAATGTTTGACCTGGCGGGATAGTCGGCCTGCGGCGGCATCGGTGACCGGCGCTTGAGTGTCGAGCAGCTTGGCTAGATCGAGTTCGATGGTGCGGGCTAAGTTGCGGTAGCTAGATGCCTTGCCTCGTTTGGGGAGCACTTGGAATGTGTCGAAGGCGATGCCGGTTTTACTGCCTTCGGTGGGCGCAGTAAAAATTTTCGCAGAGGCGATATCGAAGGTGAGGCGTTCAAAATAGCCGGTAATGCGAGCGAACAAGCCCGGCTGGTCGCGCGTTATGACGATGACGATGAAGCCGTCGTCGGTGATGCTGCCACTCTTGCCGTCCATCGTGCCATCTAAGGCTTCCGGAACTTGCACACTGACTAATGCGCTAGAAAGTGCGGCGAGCGTATGCACATTGGCATCACCCAACATTGCCGCGTGTAGCATCATCTCCGCCGGCTCGAATCGTTGGAAATAACTGATATCCATCTGCGGCCAGAGCGTCGGTGTGGCTTCATTATTATTGTTAAGTTCTCGAAACAACACCAACGCTTCGGACTTTTTGTTCTCAATCCAGCGCTCATTGGGCACCGCTTCACCGCGCAACAGTTTTAACGCGGCGCGGAATAATTGCTCCAGTAATTTTGCTTTCCAACTGTTCCACACGTGCGGGCTGGTGCCGCGAATATCAGCGACGGTAAATAAGTACAACGCGACCAGACGCCGCTCCGTCCGTACCTTCGTGGCAAACTCTGCAATCACATCGATGTCTGATAAATCCTGCTTTTGCGCAATAGCCGACATTTGCAAATGCATTTCAACAATCCATGAAACGAGATCGGCATCAGCGCGGCTTAATCCGATCGGGATGAGTTTTTTGCAGAATAATCGCGCATCATTTTTGCCGAGCTCCGAATGATCGCCGCCCCGTCCTTTGGCGATATCGTGAAAGAGGGCGGCGAGATACAATATTTCCGGCCGCTCAAAATCGCGGGCAAGTTCGTGGCAAAACGGGAATTCATGCGCGAACCGCGGCAATACTAGGCGCCGCAAATTGCGTACCACCATCAGGATATGTTCGTCCACCGAATAAACGTGAAACAGATCGTGCTGCATTTGCCCGACAATGCGGCCAAAGGCGGGAATATAGCGGCCCAGCACTCCATAACGGCTCATGCGGCGCAGTGTAAAACTCACTTTTTCGCTTTTCAAAATTGCCAAAAATAAGCGATTTGTTTCCGCATCTTCGCGAAACGCCCGATCAATCTTGGGCACTGCGCGCCATAGCGAGCGCAAGGTTTCAGGCGCGAAAAATTCAGCTTCGTTGACGCGTTGTAGTGCCAAGAAAGCGCGAAAAATCGCATGCGGATCGCGTTGGAAAATTGTCTCATCACGCGCTTCAATGTTGCCATTAATGAGGTCAAAGTCGTCATCAATTTCACGCACAACGTCTTTTTTACGGTTCGATATCCGCTCAATTAAATTGATGAGCAAAATTGAGTTCATTTGCCAAATGGCTTTGGCAGTAAGATAGTAGCGGCGCATCAGCGCCTCGGAGGCGAGCTTGTGTTTTCCGGCATCAAGTTTTAACTCCGCCGCCAAGGCCGATTGATGATCGAACACCAGTCGATCCTCGCGGCGACCCGACAAATAATGTAGGCGAATTCGCAAATCCATGAGGATACGTTCATGCCGGGCGATGTGTTTGGCCTCGGCGGTAGTGATGATATTTTGGCTAGCGAGCGCCTTCCAGTCGTTACCCAAACCAGCCGCTTTGGAAAGCCAAAGCATCATTTGCAAATCACGCAAACCACCTGGGCTTTCTTTGATGTTTGGCTCAAGGTTGAGAGCGACATCAAGATGCCGAGCATGGCGTTTTTTTTGCTCATCGATTTTGGCAGCGAAAAATGTTTGAAGGTTTCGTTGTTTGCAAAGTTGTGCTGAAAGCTCGCTCACCAATTCGCAATCGCCCCAAATGGCGCGAGCTTCGAGCATACTGGTATCAACCGTGACATCCTTTGCGGCCTCTTCTAAACATTCAGCAATTGTGCGAACTGCAATGCCCGGCTCCAAGCCCACATCCCATAGCAGCGTGACGAATTGCTCAACGATCTCGCCTGCGGCAGAACCCGCGGTCTCACTATCAGGCAGCAGAATCAAAATATCGACATCCGACGATGGGTACAAATCGCCACGTCCGTAGCCGCCGACGGCCACGAGTGCGCAATGCGCTGGCAGCGCCATATCAGTCGCCAAGCGTTGCAATAAATTATCGGTCAATGAGGCCAAGGCGCGCAGATGGCGCGATGGCTCGGGGCGTTCAAAATAGCGCTGCTTTAAATCAGCCCTCGCATCCGTCATGCACAGGCGCCATGCGCTGATGTATTCCGCGCTTTTGGCGTCGACAAGCGTTTCGATTTGTGCAGCCGCGGTGTCTGATTCGGTGTTGGAGCCCGCGCTGGCTTTCAGCCGCGAGCGCAAAGGCTTAGCCATGAGGGGCGCTCATCAATGATTAAACGAAACTAAACCGTCGTTGTAATAGGCGTTGTCGTGGCGGTGGCAGGCGGCATTGTCATCGGCGGCCGCTCGGGCGAACCTGCTGATAGCGTCATCACTTCAAAGCCATCATCCGTCACCAGCACAGTGTGTTCCCATTGTGCACTCAGGGAGTGGTCGGCAGTAACCACGCCCCAGCCATCGCCCAACATACGGATCTCACGACGCCCTGCATTAATCATCGGCTCAACCGTGAACATCATGCCAGGCTTCATCACCATGCCCGAGCCGCGTTTACCGTAGTGCAAAATTTGTGGCTCTTCGTGGAATTTTTTGCCAATTCCATGGCCGCAAAATTCGCGCACTACGCTATAACCCGCTTTTTCGGCGAACGATTGAATCGCGTGGCCGATATCACCCAACGTGCCACCAGGACGAACCTGATCAATGCCACGCCACATCGCCTGAAAAGTAATTTCACAAAGCCGCTTGGCTTGTATGGACGGCTCGCCGATATAAAACATCCGGCTATTGTCGCCGTGATAGCCATCTTTAATAACGGTGATGTCAATATTCAAAATATCGCCATTTTTGAGCACCTTATCGCCGGGAATGCCGTGGCACACCTGATGATTGACGGAGGTACAGCTTGAGGCTGGATAAGGTTTGTGGCCGGGCGGTGCGTAGTTCAGCGTGGCCGGAATCGTACCTTGCACGTCTACCATGTAATCATGGCAAAGCTCATCTAGCTGGCGCGTCGTCACGCCTGCTTTAATGAATGGCGTAATGTAATCCAGCACTTCGGAGCCCAAGCGGCCCGCAACACGCATGCCGACGATGTCAGTATTATTTTTGATGGTGAAGCTCACAGTCGAACCTTTAAAACTTTTTTAATGATTATTCATTATAGCAATGCCAATCTCAATAGCGGGTAGTTTTGGATTTAAGTTTTATTTTCAAAGGCTTGGATGGCATATTTAACTATTTTTGGGCGCGGTGATAGATAAGAGACGCAAATGAATCACGCAGCGAAGCTTAAAAACATTTGACAGCTAAACGTTAAATCTATATCTTAATGATAATTATTCTTATTAAGGTATGGCCATGACGACAAAAACAATCAAATTAAAGCGCCGGCAATTTCTGTTGTCCATGGGCGCGGGCGCATTAGGGGCCAATTTCCCAGCCGTTAGCCAGGCAGCCCGAAGCGTGGTGCCGTTGATGAAAACGCGCAATGCTTATACGCAAACCAATCTGGCAGCGAGTAAAACAGCGTATGGCGCAAAATATACCTTCGAAGGCATGGTTGATGCTTGGGGAATTGCAATTCGACCGGCAGGCGCAGGCGGCCATTTTTGGGTCACAGCGGGCGGAACCTCCTATCAATTCGTCGGCGACGTCACGGCATCGCCGAATGTTAATTTGCGAACGTTATTTCAAGACGGCTTAGCCGAGGTTTATATTCCTGGGGCTGACGCATTAAGTACCACCAATAGCTTAGGCAAAGTGACGGGTACCGCGTTTAATGGCGCGGCGATTACCGCTGACTCGTTTTTGGTTAGCCAACAAACGGCATTGGTGAACGGGCAACGTGTTTCTTTCAGCGGCTCGGCCAAGTTCATTTTTGTCACCGATTCTGGGATCATTTCTGCTTGGACGGATCGTGCCTCCGATGGTGGCACCGTGCGTGTTAATGGCCCATCGCAGCTTGTATTTGATGGCAGTAATCAAGGCATGTCGTTTTTTGGCGTTGCGGTTAAAACCGATACGTGGGATGTCATGTGGACTGCTGATTTTGGGATTGATCCGCAAATTCGCCAATTCAATAGCCAATGGGAGCTTGTGCCCACGCAAGGTTTTATCAACCCTTTCGCCACGGGAGATTTACGCGATGAAACAAACCCCAGTCTAGGCAACAAGCCGCGCCCCGGCGAGCCAGTGCCGTTCAATATTCAGGTCGCCAATGGCCGTGTTTTTGTTATGTATGCGATTAGCAGCGTATTGCGTAACGAACAAGGTTTTATCATCGATGCGCGGCAATTTTTAGCGTCTTCAGAAGACTCAATCGATACTGCTGCTGAAGCCAAAACAGGGAGCTTTCCTCATCGCGGCAAGCTGGTTGAATATAACTTGAAAGGCGAGTTGCTGCGAATCTATGAGGATCTTGGCAGACTGAATGCACCTTGGGGTGTTGCCATTGCGCCCGCTAATTTTGGTTTGTTATCTAATATGTTGTTGGTTGGCAACTTCGGCGGTGCGGGCAAAATCGCGGCGTTTAATCAAACGACAGGCCGCTTTATCGACTACATGCGCGGCCCGCTTGGTGATGTCATTGGTTTAGACGGTACTTGGGGTCTCATATTTGGCAATGGCGCAAGCCTTGGTGATACAAATGCGCTTTATTTTGCTGCCGGCACTGAAGGCGAAACGGCGGGGTTGTTTGGGTCTCTACGCTATATCGGTGATCGCGCGTGAGTCATCTCATATTGTGCAATTAAAACGTCTTCTAGCCTTATCGCTTCATCCACCCCATTTCACTCATTCTACAAATACAGGCGTCAAAAAAATGAACTCGATTCCATCAGCCCCTAAAAAAATAGCGTCATCCGTGGCTGCAGTGCTAACAGCAATTGCCTTAAACGCCGCGCCTGGCGAAGCGTTTGGACAATCTTCCCCTGCTATCCAAACGGCTGAAACTAAGCTGTTGAATCGATTGGAACAGCTCGCTGCGGAGCTCGACCGGGTGAAGGCCGAGCTAAAACAAATGAAGCAAAAGCAGGATGCTTTGCCGGTTCCGGTGGCAGCCTCACCATCACCATCCGCATCCGTACCTTTATCTTCGACTCCATTCTCATCCCCTACTCAACTGACCGCTTACGGCGAAATTAACTACACCCGACCTCGAACCGATACATCGTCTACTCAAGCCGATGTAGCGCGCTTTGTGCTGGGTTTCCAACATCGTTTTGATGCAAAAACCAAAGTGGTAGCCGAGCTTGAAGTAGAACATGCCGTGACTTCCTCGACCGACAACGGTGAAGTAGCCGTTGAGCAGGCCTATGTTGAGCATCGGCTAAATGATACCGTTGGCGCACGCGCTGGCTTGTTTTTGATTCCGCTTGGGTTGATTAACCAAAACCATGAGCCCCATACTTTTTATGGTGTAAATCGTCCGACTGTTGAAACATCAATCATTCCGTCTACCTTGCGCGAAGCGGGTGTGCAGCTATTTGGAGAGCACGATAATGGTGTTTCGTGGAGCATGGGCATCACGACCGGATTTGATTTAACCAAGTGGGATCCGCTCAATGCCGAAGGTGTGGAATCACCGCTACGTACCCTGCATCAAGAGGGGCAACTCGCCAAATCTAAAGATTTATCGTTCTTTGCCGCTGCTGACTGGCGCGGCATGCCGGGTTTGCGTATTGGTGCAGGGTTTACGTCAGGGAAAGCGGGGCATGGCAATAAAGGTTTCGCGGCTGTAAACGCGCGCACCACACTAGCCGACATGCATGTGCAGTGGACGCCCGGCGCATGGGATTTCGCGGCAGTTTATGCCCGCGGTACTATTTCCGGTGCCGGTGCGTTGAATACAACTTTTGCTGGTGCGCCCTATTTGGTGCCGAAATCATTTGGCGGCTGGTATGGCCAAGCGGCTTATAAGCAGCGCCTGGACGGAGACTATGTATTGTCTCCGTTTGTTCGTTATGAGCAGATCAACACGGGGCGAAGTTTTGATGGCGTGGTGGCGGGGCTGAATGTGAATGCCTATGATACCGAATCGATTTTAACTTACGGTGTTAACTTCAATATTGCGCCGACGGTGGTATTGAAGGCAGACTATCAGAAAAACAAAATTGCGAAAGATTCTGACCGCTTAAATTTAGGTTTGGGTTTTTCGTTTTAATTTTTCATTTTTAATTTTTAATTTTTCATTTTATTTCCGCTCTAATTTTTTAACATGCTGTTGGTTATGCAATGAAATCTAACCTTACATGGCTGCCGGCTACTTTGTTGGTGGCCGTAACGCCGGTCTATGTTTATGCGGGCCAATACGCCACCGCGGACGAAGCGGCGCGGCGCACGTTCCCCGAGGCAACAACATTTAAAGAAAATGTGTTTCAACTAAATGCCGAACAAAGCCGCGCGGTCTCGACACAATCAGAATTGCCAGATAAGCCCATTCTCTGGCGTTCTGTGATTGCATTCAATGCCGAGAAGGCAATTGGTATCGTGGTTTTTGATAGCGTGATCGGCAAATTTGAATTGATTGATTACGCGGTAGGCATTGGGATAGACGGCAATATTCGCAATGTCGAAATTTTGGCTTACCGCGAAAGCCACGGCTACGAGGTGCGGTTGCCGGCATGGCGCAAACAATTTGTTGGCAAAAATAAATCCAGCAAATTACGCGTGAGTGATGATATTTCTACCATCAGCGGGGCGACGATGAGTGCTACCCATATTACCGATGGTGTTCGACGCATTGTGAGGGTGGTAGACCAACTAAAGCTTTTAGGAAAGCTTTGAACCGAGGCGACCTGCAAACCTTGAAGCGGGCAAAGCCCTTACTCGGTACGGTGGTTGAAATCTCACTAACCGTAACCGATGAAAGTGCATTTGTTCGGGCAACAGATGCCGCGTTCTCTCGCCTTGAGGCGATTCACAACGCCATGAGTTTTCATGCGCCTGACAGTGATTTATCGCGTATCGCAAACGCCAAGCGTGGCGAAGTTCTTGCGATTGCAGCCGACACATGGAACACGTTGGCGCTGGCATTAGATATCGAAGCGCGGAGTAATGGCATTTTTAATCCGACCGTAGCGCCCGAGCTGGTGCGACGCGGCTTGTTGCCTAGACCAATGACGCCAAGTGGGAGCTTCAATGGCACATCAAACCATATTGTGGGACGCGTTGGTGTGCAAAAACTGAATGCGCAGCGCTTACACTCAGAGTGTCTGCCAGTACCGCCAATACAAAGTTTACACAGCAGTATCGCGCTCGCAGGAAATGACCGTCTTCGTCTTCAGGCGCCAGTCTGGATCGATTTAGGCGGCATCGCCAAAGGTTACGCAGTCGATCAAGCGATCAAGGTGCTCAGAGGGTTCACAACAGCGGGTGATGCGACGAGTGGTCTGGTAAGCGGCATCGTTAACGCCGGTGGTGATCTGGCCGTGTTTGGCGATTTGGAGCACGTTGTCAGCGTGCGTGTGCCCAGTGCGCCACATTTGGCGATGCCAGTTGCTGCTATTCGAGAACTAAGCTGCGCGACGACAGCCACTTATTTTTTAAATACCGCAAATAATGCTGAAGTTAGGAGCCATTCAATCGAAAAACCAAGCCATCTTGTTGATGTGCGGCGCAGCACACAAGGTAACGTAAAATTCGAATCAGTGAGTGTTTTTGCGCCATGCTGCGCCGTTGCCGATGCGCTCACGAAAGTAGTATGGCTCGGCGACCCGAACAGCATCGAAATCCATGATATTTTGCAGCATTACCAAGCAAGCGCAGCGCTGATCAACGCAGCGGGCGAGGTGATGCGGCGATGAATAGTTTCACTTTTGGGATTTGCTTTTTGATTCTTTTTTTTGTTCTATTTGTCGGGTCTGCCATTCCTCTCTGTAATTTCTAGATATCTGCCGTATTCATCATGCATAAAAACTTGTTATCGAACCGCCTAGGCATTATTCACCGACGCCTGACCTACGCGTGTTTTGGTGTGTTGATCTTGACAGGATTGGGCTGGTTATATTTTCATTATTTCCTTTCCGTTACGACTGATTTTGGTCAAGTGCCGCACCCGCTAGAAGTATGGTGGCTGAAGCTGCACGGCTTGGTGGCGATGGCGGCGCTCATTATCTTTGGCAGCCTGATGCCCATCCATATTCGCCGTGCATGGCATCATCGAAAAAATCGTGGTTCCGGTGCTGTGATGGTTGCTGCCATGATTGTACTTACGCTAACGGGCTATGGGCTCTACTACATTGGCGGCGAAGAATTGCGTCCGTTTATCAGTTGGGCGCATTGGACGTTGGGGAGTGCGCTTATGCTGATGTTGATGGGTCATATTGCGTTGGGGCGGCGCGCTCGAAATGCAGGGTCTAAAACTTGCTAGGGTAGCCACAGTGTTGATTGACATTCTCCACATTAACGTTCCAAACGCCGCCGATGCACTTTAATCAACTCGCGCTCAATCCAGAGCATCATTTTTTTAGACTCAGGATGGGTCGAGATCATCAGTATTTTTTTCACGCCGACTTCAGAAAATGCCCACACGTTTTCATCCGAAAAGTCGCGATAGTCGGTGGTTTTGAACATGGCCTTTAGCTGAAGTGTGGGTTTTCTGCCGAGCACCTTGAGGACGTCTTTATCGACAAACCAAAGCTTGGTTGGGATGAGTTGTCCGGTCTCGTCCGGTAGGTCATTGGGAATTTCAAGAACGCGAATTTGAATGTTCGCAAATTCATAATAATTGCCCTGCCATTTTTGGTGGGGTTGGCCGCGCTGCCAGTGGAGCCAAGCGCTGACGACAATCATGATCGGCCCAGCCGCGAGTACGCCAATCGCCGGAACTGCCAACATAAACAAAGCCATGGTGTCAGTGCCCCGGAACCGAAAAAATCCGCTGATAATCAGCGCCGCCACCGCGAGCCTCCAAAGCACCATCCAAACGAAGCGCTGGGCGGTAAGTTCCATATCTGGCGCTTTGGGTCGAAATTTCATCAGGATATTGATTGATTTAGTGTTTTCGGCTTATAATCGAAGGCTACGCGAAATTTATGCCGTTATTGTAGTCATTGTTTTGATTCTAGATACATTCGCGTAAATCCTCACACTTGGCCCGTTAAGGTCCTTAACCGCATTTTTTGCAGTTTATGCGGTTTTGGTCTCCCGAGTGTTTGCTAACCTTAACTTTGGAGTATTAAAAATGTCAGTAACCATGCGTCAAATGCTGGAAGCTGGTGTCCACTTCGGCCACCAAACCCGCTTCTGGAACCCAAAAATGGCACCGTATATCTTCGGTGCGCGTAATAAAATCCACATTATTAATCTTGAGAAATCGCTCCCGATGTACCAGGACGCGCTCAAGTTTGTACGCCAATTGGCCGCTAACAAAGGCACCGTATTGTTCGTCGGTACCAAGCGTCAAGCCCGTGAAATCATCATGGAAGAAGCGCAGCGCGCCGGTATGCCGTACGTTGATTTCCGTTGGCTCGGCGGCATGATGACCAACTACAAAACCGTAAAAGGCTCGATCAAACGTTTAAAAGATCTCGAGCAAATGGTTGAAGACGGATCGATCGAAAAATTGAGCAAAAAAGAAGGCTTGATGGTCACCCGCGAATTGGAAAAACTCCAGCGCTCAATGGGCGGCATTAAGGACATGGGCGGCGTGCCAGACGCGATTTTTGTCGTGGACGTGGGCTACCATAAAATTGCCGTGACCGAAGCCAAGAAGTTGGGCGTGCCGATCATCGGTATTGTTGATACCAACAATTCGCTGGACGGTGTCGACTACGTCATCCCGGGAAATGATGACTCAACCCGCGCGATCCGCTTGTATGCTCGTGGAATCGCCGATGCGATCCTTGAGGGCAAGAGCGCTGTGATCGCAGAAATGGTCGCGCCGGAAGGCGAAGAAATGGTTGAAGTCACTGGCGAAGAAGCCCATACGACGCAGTAAGCTGAAAACCTGAAAAAGGGGCTCCGGCCCCTTTTTTTTGAACATGAAATTTAGTAACGCAATATCAATCAATCAATCAAGCAATCAAGAAATTAAGTTAGGGATTTGGAAATGGCTGACATTACCGCAACAATGGTCAAAGAATTGCGCGAAAAAACCGACGCGCCGATGATGGAATGTAAGAAAGCGCTCACCGAGGCGGCCGCAATAGCCACCAACGCTGGCGAGCTAATGGAAAAAGCCGAGGAAATTTTGCGCGTCAAGCTTGGTAGCAAAGCGTCGAAAGCCGCCTCTCGCGTGGCTGCTGAAGGTGTCGTGGCGATCTATATTTCGCCAGATCAAAAATTGGGCGCGATGGTGGAAGTCAATTGCGAAACTGATTTTGTGGCTAAAAACGATGATTTTTTAGCCCTTTCAGCCAAGCTCGCTGAGCTGGTTGCTACACAAAATCCAGCCGATGTGGCCGCATTGTCAGCGATGCCACACGGCGCCACCACCGTTGAAGAATCTCGCAAAGCGTTGATCGGCAAGATCGGTGAAAACATGTCGATTCGCGGCTTCAAGCGTATTCCCGCAACAGGTTTGCTCACGCAATATCTGCATGGTGGTGCAAAAGTTGGCGTATTGGTCGACATCACCGGCGGTGATGCGACCTTGGCAAAAGATATCGCCATGCACGTGGCGGCCTCGAAGCCTGCGGCGATGTTGGCCTCCGAAGTGCCAGCGAAGCTGATCGAAGCTGAACGTGAAGTGGCCCGTTTGAAAGCGGTTGAGTCTGGAAAGTCGGCCGATATTGCAGCCAAAATGGTTGAAGGTTCCGTTGCAAAATTTTTAAAAGAAGTCGCCCTCGTCAGCCAGCCGTTTGTTAAAGACGATAAAATGACTATCGAGCAATTGCTCAAATCAAAAGGCGCCACGATTAACGCCTTTAACTTGGTCGTTGTTGGTAAGGATATCGAGAAAAAAGTAACTGATTTCGCCGCAGAAGTAGCCGAAGCGGCTGCGGCCGCCAAGGGCGTTTAATCGCGCAGGGATTGCGAACGTGTTTTGGCAGGGTGAAATAGGATAGTGCGAAAATAGAACCCTAGTTCTGGCGTGGGGTTTGAGGCAAAAATGCTTCAAAACCGGCTCTTGATCTAGGGTTTTTCACAATCAGAGTCAATCGAATTTGAACTTAGGTTTTGTTGCTCGTTAAAATTGTACGACCGAAATCAAACGAGCGAGCGTCCCGTTTCAGTAGTTCCAATGTCGTTACATTTGTCAAACCAGAAGTTGCAGCCGGCTCGACGCAATAAACGCAATTAACGCAATTAACGTAACGACTGCAATGCATAGGAGATCACCACATGCGCCCCAAGTATCAACGGATTTTGCTCAAACTTTCTGGCGAAGCACTGATGGGCGACGATGCATTCGGCATTAACCGCCCGACAATCGAGCGGATTGTTAACGAGATCAAAGAGGTCTCCCAGATGGGCGTGGCAATCGGGATCGTCATCGGAGGGGGCAATATTTTTCGCGGTGTTTCGTCGAGTGCGGCAGGCATGGATCGGGCGACAGCCGACTACATGGGCATGCTAGCGACGGTAATCAATTCGCTTGCGCTGCAAGACGCATTGGCTAAAGCTGGCTTGGTGCCGCGCGTGCAATCGGCGATCAATATTGAACCCGTTGTCGAGCCCTATATTCGCGGCAAAACGATGCGATATTTGGAGGAAGGTAAAGTTGTTGTCTTTGCCGCCGGCACCGGAAACCCATTTTTCACCACCGACACTGCTGCCGCCTTGCGTGGCCGTGAAATCGAGGCGGAAATTGTCTTGAAAGCGACCAAGGTCGATGGCGTTTACACGGCCGATCCCAAACTGGATACGGCGGCAACACGTTATCAGTCACTAACCTTCGACGAAGCCATCATCAAGAACCTGAAAGTCATGGATGCGACCGCGCTCGCATTGTGCCGTGACCAAAAACTGCCGATTAACGTGTTCTCAATTTTTAAAGAAGGCGCATTGAAGCGCGTGGTGATGGGCGAAGATGAAGGCACGCTGGTCCATGCATGACGGGCCAGGATCGTCACCGTCAGCGTCAGCGCCCATGTCAATGGTCGGCCCGGCAATTTAAGCTGGCTTCGGTACAATGATTCAAACACAATCCAAAACGCAGCAGAAAAAACCAGCAGAACAAGGCAGGAGCGCAACATGAATATCCCAGACCAAAAAAAACAAGCTGAACAAAAAATGATCAAGTCAGTTGAGTCGCTGAAAAACGGCCTCAATAAAGTTCGTACGGGTCGTGCCCACACCGGGTTGTTAGAGCATGTGCAAGTCGAGTACTACGGATCAATGGTGCCGATTTCGCAAGTTGGTAACATGATCCTGGCGGATTCGCGCACCATCAACGTGCAACCGTTCGAGAAGAAAATGAGCTTGGCGATTGAGAAAGCCATTCGCGATGCAAACTTAGGCTTGAATCCATCAACAGTCGGTGACATCATCCGGATTCCAATGCCGGCTCTAACTGAAGAGCGTCGAAAGGAATTGGCAAAAGTCGTCAAGGGCGAAGGCGAAGATGCAAAAGTGGCGGTGCGCAACATCCGCCGCGATGCCAACAGCACGTTCAAAGACGCGCTAAAAGCCAAGACGATTTCGGAAGATGACGAAAAGCGTGCACAGGACGATATGCAAAAAATGACTGATAAATTTATCGCTGAAATCGATAAAGTAATCGGTGAAAAAGAACGCGAATTAATGTCCGTTTAGTGATCGCCCGGTGATGTGTGGTCTTTGCCAAGTGCGTTTCACCAAGTTCACTGCGTTTGATCAGTTTGCTAGCGTCGTCAACTATTACACGTCAACATAAAAAATGGTTCAGCCCCCAAACGCGATCAGCTCAACCCAAACGATTCCGGAAGTCGGCGATGTGCCGCGCCACGTCGCGATCATCATGGATGGCAATGGCCGCTGGGCACGCAGCCGCTTCATGCCGCGTGTTGCGGGGCACAAGCGCGGCGTTACGGCGGTGCGGGAAACGGTCAAAGCGTGTGGCGAGTTGGGTGTCCAATATTTGACACTATTCGCGTTTTCGTCTGAAAACTGGCGTCGTCCGACCGATGAAGTCACCGTGCTGATGCAGCTTTTTTTACGCGCGCTTGAACAAGAAGTCGCCAAACTGCATAGCGCAGAAATCCGCTTTAAGGTGATTGGCGATCTCGCACCATTCGATAAGCGCATTGTTGAACTCATTCACAATGCGGTCGAACTCACCAAGGACAATCAAAAACTGACGCTGACGGTGGCCGTCAATTACGGCGGTCGCTGGGATATTTTGCAGGCGGTAAACAAGGCGGTAGAAATAAAACGCCAGGATGCGCGGGCGTTGCAGGCCAAAAGTTCTTCGAGAAGCCCGCCAACGCTAGAGTTCCCGGAGAAATTAGAACCCATTACCGAATCCGAGCTGAGTGCCAATCTCGCGATGGTTTTCGCCCCGGAGCCCGATCTATTCATTCGGACCGGCGGCGAAGAGCGCATCAGTAATTTCCTACTTTGGCAGCTGGCCTACACAGAGTTTTATTTCACCCAAGAACTCTGGCCCGATTTTAATCGCGACAGTTTGGTAAAAGCGGTTCAATCCTATCGGATGCGCGAGCGCCGCTTTGGTCGCACCAGTGAGCAGCTAAACGCCGGCGATGTGATTGATTTAACGAATCCCGTCAATGCGACTGCCGCCTGAGGTGCAGTCGATGTGGTGTGTGGTGCATTGCGTCGCATTGCACAATCGCGCGCGACATAGTCGATGGTGCCCAATGGACGAACTTATCCCAATGGATTTCTCAGCGGTGCGCGAGCCGTGCTAAAAACCCGCATCATCACGGCACTCGCCGTCTTGCCGATCGTGTTAGTGGCGCTATTCGCGTTCCCGAATTGGGCGTGGGATATTTTTACGTTGGGCATCGTGTTAGCGGCATGTTGGGAATGGAGCCGTTTTTGCCAGTTTGAAGCCCCGCATAAAATACGCTATTTTATATTTTCGACATTGCTGTGCGGGGCGATTTTCTACGCTTACCTTGATGGCAAATCGATTGTCTCCATCGCCCTGATTGGCTTTACTTTTGGTGCTATTTTTTGGTTTGTCGTCGCGCCGGTCTGGTTGGCACGTTCCGCCCGGCCGCAATCCTATACGGTGAAAACGTTAACCGGCTGGGTAATTATTTTCCCGACTTGGTTGGCGCTTTTGGTGTTGCACGATATCAGCCCATGGCTATTGCTGACCTTTGCGGTCATTGTTTGGGTGGCGGATGTGTTTGCATACTTTGTCGGCAAAGCCATTGGCAAAAATAAACTAGCGCCGGCGATTAGTCCCGGCAAGACGATTGAAGGCGCGCTAGGTGGCATGGCGGGGGTGGTGTTGTATTTTTTCTTGTGGCAATTGCTTGCCCAAACAGAACCATTTCGTGTTGAGACTTGGGTTTTGCAGCTGCAAGCGCAAGGCTACTGGCTGCTCGCAGTTTTTGTGTTGCTCGGCGTGCTATCCGTGCAGGGTGATTTGTTTGAATCGTGGATGAAGCGCGGCGCAAACTTAAAAGATTCCAGCAATCTGCTGCCGGGACATGGCGGCATTCTGGATCGGATTGATGCGTTGACTTCCACATTGCCGGTCGCCGGGCTTTATGTCTTGTTTCTGTTTGCCCGCTTAATTTGATGCCGACTATGCAAAAAATTACCATACTAGGTTCTACCGGGTCCATCGGTGTGAGTACGCTCGACGTGATTGCTCGGCATCCGGATCGCTTTTCGGTTTTCGCCCTATCGGCACATTCGCGTGTTGAAGAATTGGCACAGCAATGTAAAACCTTTGGTCCACGTTTTGCGGTGATGCCGGTGGCGGCAGCCAGTCAGCTGCAGATTCGTTTGCGCGAGCTGGGTTGTGCCACGTCCGTGTTAGCGGGTTCGGAACAATTAGAATTTGTCGCCGCGCATCCCGATTGCGATGCCGTCATGGCCGCCATCGTGGGCGCTGCGGGTTTGCGTCCGACGCTGGCCGCTGCGCAATCGGGCAAGAGAGTGTTGCTCGCCAACAAGGAAGCGCTGGTGATGGCCGGGCAATTGTTTATGGATGCCGTCAAAGAAGGTGGCGCGGTGTTGCTTCCCATTGATAGCGAACACAACGCTATTTTTCAATCATTGCCACGCAATTTTGCGGACGGTTTTAAGCAAGTCGGCGTCAAAAAAATCATCCTTACCGCGTCCGGTGGTCCGTTCCGTACCCGTCCGATTTCAGCCTTGGCCGCTGTCACGCCAGACGAAGCCTGCTCCCATCCGAACTGGGTGATGGGTCGCAAAATCTCGGTCGATTCTGCCACCATGATGAACAAAGGCTTGGAAGTAATTGAAGCGCGTTGGCTATTTGATGCGATGCCCGCGCAAATTGAGGTGGTGATTCACCCGCAATCGATTATTCACTCAATGGTGGAGTATTTGGACGGCTCGGTAATGGCACAGCTTGGCAATCCTGACATGCGTACACCAATCGCGTACGGGTTGGGATTCCCGGAACGCATTGATGCCGGGGTGAGTACGCTCGATTTGGTGTCCGCGGGTAAGTTGGAATTTGAAGCGCTCGATATGACAAGGTTCCCCTGCGTGCAGCTCGCTTACGACGCCCTCAAACGTGGTGGTACGGCCGCGGTGCAACTCAACGCGGCCAACGAGGTAGCGGTGGAAGCATTTTTAGGTCATCAAATCCGGTTCACCGAGATTGCTGATATTTTGGAGGACGTGATGGCAAACATGATGGTATCGGAGGCCGCATCGTTGGACGAAATTATGGCGGCTGATGCGTACGCGCGCACAGCCGCCAAGATTCGGGTCGTTGAACGTAAAACGTTTTCGAAGCTCTAAATAATATGTTTACTTGGTATACATTCCCCGCATTCATCGTCGCCATCGGCGTGCTGGTGACCATTCACGAATTAGGACATTATTGGGTTGCCCGGTGGTGCGATGTAAAAATACTCCGATTCTCGGTCGGTTTTGGAAAGCCGCTCTGGATGCGGCGCTTCGGGCCGGATCAAACGGAATGGGTGATCGCAGCGATTCCACTGGGCGGTTACGTCAAGATGGCAGACGAACGCGACGGCAGTGCGGAAGCCGACGCGCCAGTGGCTACGAAAAAACGCGCCTTCAACAATAAGCCAGTGTGGCAGCGAATCGCGATTGTGTTGGCCGGGCCGGTGGCAAATTTCATCTTGGCCGCCTTTTTTTATTGGACATTGTTCGTGGTCGGCACGCCGGGCGTGAAGCCATATCTGGCACCACCCGTTGCCGGTAGCGTCGCCGAGCGCGCGGGCTTCGCCGAATTTGACCTCATCACCAAAGTCGGGGATCGCGAAGTTAAGACTTGGAGCGACGCGCGGATGGCGCTGCTGGAAGCGGCGGTCGGGCGCGGATCGGATGGTTCAGGGGGCTCAGATGCGTCGGTTGAAATCGAGGTTGACAACAACGCGGGTCAGCGAGTCAACAAGCGATTAATGTTGAGTAGTTTGGTCAAAGAGGATTTGGATAAGGATTTCTTAGCAACATTAGGGTTGCGCGACTTACGGTTGAAACCGTTGCTGGTAGCCGAGCAATTAACGCCCAGCGGCGCGGCATCGAAAGCCGGCTTGAAAGTTGGCGACCGAATATTGGCGATTGGCGGGCAATCGCTGGGGATACCGGAAGCGCAGTTTACGGTGCTTAACAATTGGCAAGAGATGGTTGCGATCGTCACTCAAAATGCGGGCAAGCCGCTCGTTTTTATCATCGAGCGAGACGGTCACCAATTGGAAAAAACGGTGACACCCGATAGTTGGACCGAGAATGGCAAAACACTTGGCCGCATCGGCATAGGCCCCAGTTTTGACAAAACCCTTGAAGAAAAGCTCAAAACAACGGTGCGCTACAGCCCCTTTGCTGCCATCGGCTATGCCTGGATTGAAGTGTGGGGTAAATCGATTTTTAGCCTAAAGATGATGGGGCACATGATTGTTGGCGATATTTCATGGAAAAACCTGTCTGGTCCGCTCGCCATTGCTGAATTTGCTGGTAAAGCAGCCGAGCGGGGCTTGGTCTGGTATGTCGGTTTCTTGGCCTTGATTAGCGTGAGCTTGGGCGTACTCAATTTGCTACCCATCCCTGTCTTGGATGGGGGGCAGTTGATGTATTATATGGCTGAAGTTTTCAAAGGTAGCCCCGTGTCTGAGCGCACCATGGAAATAGGCCAACAAATTGGCTTGACACTACTGCTGGGCATGACTGCCTTCGCTTTTTATAACGATATACATCGCTTGGTTGCCGGCTAGTTATCGGTGATTAAAGGCAGATGCACAGGTTAAAATTTAATGCGTTTTTTATTGCCCACATCAACAGCACGATCGTTGTCCAAACATCCCCGCCCACCCTCCAAATTACTCGCCTCGCTGCTGAGCGGAATTTTTGTCACGACTGTTACTGCTTTCAGCGCGGCGTTTTCGATAGCCGCCTTCGCGATCCAGCCGTTTGTCATCAAGGATATCCGGGTCGAAGGCATTCAACGTACCGAAGCCGGTACAGTGTTCAGCTATTTGCCGATCAAAGTCGGCGAACGGATTGACGATGACAAAGCGGCTGCCGCAATTAAAGCGCTTTATGCCACCGGTTTTTACACGGATGTGCGTTTGGAGGTTGAGAACGATGTGCTTGTCGTGTTTGTGGTCGAGCGTCCCGCGATTGCCCAGATTGATTTAAACGGTGCCAAGGAATTCACCAAAGACAATTTGAAAGACGGTTTAAAATCAGCGGGCATTTCCGAGGCTAAAATTTTTGACCGCTCGTTGCTGGATCGCGCCGAAAAAGAAATCAAACGTCAATACACCAGCCGTGGTTTTTACTCTGCTAAAGTCACCACAACCGTTACGCCATTAGAACGTAACCGGATTTCACTCACGTTCACTATTGACGAGGGCGATGTTTCTAAAATTGTTGACATTAACATCATCGGCGCATCGGCGATATCCGAGAGCACTATCCTCAAAGAATTCGAGCTTTCCACTGGCGGCTGGTTCTCGTTTTTCACTAAAGACGATCAGTATTCGAAACAGAAGCTGTCGGGCGATTTGGAAAAACTGCGTTCCTACTATTTGAACCGTGGCTATTTAGAATTTACGATTGATTCGACCCAGGTGTCGATCACACCAGACAAAGAAAAAATCTTTATCACGCTCAACATTACCGAAGGCCCGATTTATAAGATTGCCGGTGTAAAATTTCAAGGCGAATTAAAAATCCCCGAAGAAGAAATGCGTTCCCTCTTGTTGTTTAAGGCGGGCGATACTTTCTCACGGCAAAGAATTGTCGATTCCGTGAAGCAGATTACGGATCGCTTGGGTAACGACGGCTATTCCGATTCAAACATCAACCCAGTTCCCGAGTTGGATAAAGAAAAGCGCACTGCCACCTTCACGATGTTCGTTGATCCGGGCAAGCGGATTTATGTGCGTCGCATCAACGTGCAGGGCAACTCGCGCACGCGCGACGAGGTGGTGCGCCGCGAGATTCGTCAGCTCGAGGCTGGCTGGTATTCAATTGATAAAATCAACCGCTCCAAAGAGCGCTTAGAACGTACCGGCTATTTTGAAGAAGTCACGGTGGATACGCCGCCGGTCGGCGGCACAGCAGATCAGCGAGACATCAATATCACGGTGAAAGAGCGCAACACCGGCAGCTTGCAGTTCGGGGTTGGCTTTTCACAATCTGAAAAGTTAAGTGTGAACGCTTCCGTTTCGCAGGCCAACATTTTTGGTACCGGCAATCAGTTGCAATTTCAGGTGAACAATAGCCGCGTCAGCAAAGTTTATTCAGTATCGTTTTTAGATCCCTATTGGACAGCAGATGGCATCTCGCGTGGCATCGATGTCTTCCATCGCACTTTGGATACCGCAACATTGTCTACCGGTAATTTCAGCTCGACTACGTCCGGTGTGGGCGTGCGCTTCGGTGTGCCAGTCACGGAATACGACTCGATCAATTTTGGTGTGGGCTGGGAACAAACCAACTTGGGGATCGATCAATTTAGTCCGCAGCGCTATGTTGATTACAAAAATCAATTTGGCACCAAGAGCCAGACAATTCGTGGCTCGCTTGGCTACGCACGCGATACACGCGACAGTATTTATTTCCCATCACGCGGCTATCTGATTGAAATCGGCGGTGAAGCGGGCTTGCCGGGCGGTGATATTAAATACTATCGCCTTCAAAGTAAGGTCAATTACCTGCGTCCTGTCTGGGGACCGATTGTGTTGTCGGCCAATGTGGAAGTGGGCTACGCAGGTGGTTATGGTGGCAAACCGCTGCCATTCTTCAAGAATTTTTACGCGGGCGGTGTTGATTCGGTGCGTGGTTATTTGGCCAGTTCACTTGGTCCGCGCGATACGCTAGGATTTGCCCCAACCGGCGAGTTTCTGGGCGGTACCAAGCGTTTCGTGAGTAATTTGGAGCTGCTATTCCCGATGCCGGGCGTGAAAACGGATAAATCGGTGCGCCTCTCAGCGTTCATTGATGCCGGCAACGTGTTCGGCGCTAATGAGCGCATCACCTTTGCGGATTTGCGTTCGTCTTATGGTGTTGCGGTGAGCTGGTATTCTCCAGTGGGACCGTTAAAATTCAGCTTGGCAAAACCGCTGCACACCGTGGCTGGCGATCGCGTTGAGCGCTTCCAGTTCTTGTTGGGGCGCGCATTCTAGCGAGTCGCTATACTATTCGTTATGATAGTTGGCATTTACAGCTGCAGCTTGCAACAAAAACGCATGGTTTAGAAAATAGGTGGCCGGTATGTGGACAAAAGCAGTGTGTACTGAAGCGATGCTGAACGAAACTCGACTGATAGAGGCGGCAGCGACAAAAATGATGCAATTGAATAAATCGAAATATACGTTTGCATGCTTGTTAGCGTCGGTGTTTGCATTTTTCGCAGCGGGGACAATGTCATCGTCGGCGATTGCAAACGCAACAGATGCCAAAATCGGCTTTGTAGATCGCGAACGGATTGTGCGTGAATCAGCTCCCGCCAAGCGCTCACAGGCAAAACTCGAAAAAGAGTTTTCAGTCCGCAAAGCTGATCTTGATAAATTGCAGAAGCAAGGACGTGATTTGGAAATTACGCTGCAAAAGGAGGCCGTAACACTGCCCGAATCAGATCGTATGGTGAAGGAACGCCAGCTATCGCAAATCACGCGTGACTTCCAGCGCATCCAGCGCGAATATCGTGAAGACTTCACTCTCCGCCAGCAGGAGGAGTTTGTATCTTTGCAGGAACGGGCGCAAAAAGTGATCATCGAAATCGCCGAAAAAGAGAAGTTCGACCTTATCTTGCAGGATGTTGTTTTCTTTAGTCCGCGTGTGGACATCACCGATAAAGTCATCAAGGCACTGGCCGACAAATAACCGCGCGCCGCGTTGTCAATAGTTAGTGATAAATAGCGATATTAAGAAACATTAGAAGCGACCGTTACCTTTCTTATCGTCATATTTTCCGACGTTCTGCCGTGTCGCAAAGCACAGATAAATAGAATATGCACCTTCGCGATCTCATCTTGAAACTAGGCGGCGAGGCCGTTGGTGAAACCGGTTTGCCGCTGATCGGGGTCGGCACGATCGAAAATGCCTCGATCCAACACATTACGTTTTTGGCGAATCCACGTTATCGCGCGGCATTGGCATCCTCATCGGCCGGCGCTGTGATTGTGGGGCGCAACGACCGCGACGTAGTCGAAAAGCCGCGCATTGTCACCGCGAATCCTTATGCCTACTTTGCAAAGGTCGCCCAGCTGTTTAGCCCCGCCAGGCGGGCATCTTCGGGCATTCACCCCAGTGCGGTTATTCATTCGAGCGCGACGGTTGCGGCGACGGCCGAGGTGGCTGAATTTGTTTCTATCGGACGTGGCGCAATCGTCGGCGAGGGTACCAGTATTGGTGCGGGTTGCGTGATTGGCGAAAATGTTGTGATTGGTGCCGGTGCCGTGTTGGCGCCGCGGGTAGTGGTCTATGAGGGCTGCCAGATTGGCTCGCGAACGGTGTTGCATGCTGGGGTCGTTATCGGTGCTGACGGTTTCGGTTTTGCGCCTGATTTTGCTTTTGATGTTGCCGGTAACGCGGGCGAGTGGATTAAAATTCCACAAACCGGACGCGTCATTATTGGCGACGATTGCGAATTGGGAGCTAATACTACGGTAGATCGCGGCGCAATTGACAATACGACCATTGGCTGTGGCGTGAAAATCGACAATCAAGTGCAGGTCGGCCACAACAGCACAATCGGCGACCATACCGTGATTTCAGGGTGTACGGGCATCGCGGGTAGCACGCACATTGGCCGCCACGTGATGATCGGGGGTGCGGTATCGATAGTAGGACACTTATCGATCTGCGATCACGCCATTATCTCGGCGACAACGTTTGTGACCAAATCAATCACCGAGCCCGGCACCTACACTTCGGGCATTCCGCATATGGTACATCGCGATTGGCTAAAGAATATTGTGCATGTTCGGAACCTCGATACAATGTCAAAAGCGGTGTCGAAAACGAGAATAAACGCCGCAACAAACACGCGTAAAAAATCTGGAGATTCACAATGAACGACGCTGACGCCATTTTATCCACGAGTAGTGCGCCGTCTCCGTCAGCGTGCTTGGCGACGGCGTTCATTATGCAAAGCGATGAGATCAAGCAATACTTGCCGCACCGCTACCCGTTTCTGCTGGTTGACCGTGTGATTGAATTCACACCGGGAATGCACATCAAAGCGATCAAAAACGTTAGCAGTAACGAGCCGTTTTTCCAAGGTCATTTCCCGCATTACGCGGTGATGCCCGGTGTGTTGATTGTGGAAGCGCTCGCGCAAACGGCGGCGCTGCTATCGCTAAAGAGTACCGATCAAAAATCAGATGCCAAGAGCGTGGTGTATCTCGCGGGCATCGATGGCGCCCGCTTCAAGCGCCCCGTTGTGCCGGGCGACACATTGGCAATGACGGCCAAAATTTTGCTGAATAAACGCGGCATTGTGAAATTCGCCGTGCAGGCGCACGTCGATGGCAAGCTCACTTGCGAGGCCGAGTTACTTTGTACGATGCGGACGCTGGATTAATGCCCATGGAAAAAGCGAGCTTGATCCATCCCACCGCCATTATCGATCCACGCGCCATGCTGGGCGCTACCGTAAGTGTCGGGGCATACACGATCATCGATGGCGCTGTTGAAATCGATGAGGGCACGACGATTGGCCATCACGGCGTGATCACTGGGCAAACAAAAATCGGTCGGGACAATCGTATTTTTCACTTTGTCTCGCTCGGCGAAGCGAATCAGGATAAAAAATACCAAGGTGAGGCGACGGAACTTCACATCGGTGACCGCAATACCATCCGTGAATATTGCAGCTTTAATCGCGGCACGGTGCAAGACCAAGGTGTGACAAGAATCGGCAACGATAACTGGCTCATGGCCTATGTTCATATCGCGCATGATTGCCAAGTCGGCAGCAACGTAACCATTGCCAATTGCACTCAGCTAGCTGGTCATGTGACTGTGGGCGATTGGGCTACGCTGGGCGGGTTTACAGGCGTGCATCAGTTTGTCAAAATCGGCGCGCACGCAATGTGCGGGGTGTCGAGTGTGGTGTTGATGGATATTCCGCCTTATGTGACGGTTGGTGGCCAGCCCATCGTCGCGGCTGGGATCAATTCTGAGGGCCTGAAGCGGCGTGGTTACACGCCGGAGCAGATCGTGAATATCAAACGGGCTTACAAAACCGTTTATCGCTCTGGCCTAACCTTCGCCGAAGCAAAGCACGCATTGGCGGCTGAGGGCGAAATGCTGCCGGAGATAAAAACGCTATCAGATTTTCTTGCCGCCAGTCAACGCGGAATTGTTCGTTGAGCCAAGCGCGCGGCATCGTTTATTAAGAACTATTAAATATGAAAATTGGCATTGTTGCCGGCGAAACCTCCGGCGATTTACTGGGTGCGTTGTTGATCAAAGCGCTTAAAGAAGAATATCCGTCACTCGAATTTGTGGGCATTGCCGGACCGAAGATGCAGTCCGCTGGAGCTGTTTCTTGGTACTCGATGGAAAAGCTTGCGGTGCGCGGCTACATCGAGGTGCTCAAGCACTACCGCGAAATTTTGTCGATCCGCAATAGCCTCAGAGATCGCTTTTTAAAAGATCGTCCGGCTGCGTTTATTGGCATTGATGCGCCTGATTTCAATCTCGGTTTGGAACGTGCCTTGAAGGCGGCGGGCATTCCGGCGATCCACTATGTGAGCCCGTCTATATGGGCGTGGCGTGGCGAACGCATTCACAAAATAAAAGGGGCCGTTGACCATATGCTCACCGTGTTTCCGTTCGAGCCTGCGCTTTATGCCAAGGAGGGCATCCCCGCTACCTTTGTCGGCCACCCAACGGCAGACAATGTGCCACAGGCCTCCCAGAAAAACGCTGCGCGGGCACAATTACGGATCAAGGCAGATGAAACCATCGTTGCGCTACTGCCCGGCAGCCGCCAGACCGAGCTCGATTATCACGCAGAATTATTCATCGAAACCGCGAAGGAATTACTCAAAGCCTTTCCGCATGCCCGCTTCTTGGTACCGCTCGCCACCCGCGAAACCCGCGAACAATTCGAGGCTGCGCGATGGAAATTAAACGCGCAAGACTTACCGTTGCAAATTCTTTTCGGGCACGCGAATTTTGCGCTGGCTGCTGCCGATGTTGCGCTAGTAGCCAGTGGAACTGCCACGCTGGAAGCAGCGCTGCTGCGTTGCCCGCATGTGGTTGCGTATCGCATGTCGCCCACCACCTATCGCCTGATGAAGAAAAAAGCGTATCTGCCCTACGTCGGCTTGCCCAATATTTTGGCAGGCGAGTGGCTGGTGCCCGAGCTTTTGCAAGACGATGCGACACCGGACAACCTGGCGCGTGCGCTCGGCAACTGGCTCACACACAAAGACGCCGCGCAGCGCTTGCGGGATCGGTTTGCCGATATTCACGCCTCGTTGGCGGTGAATAATATGGCGCGCGTTCGGGATGCGCTGAGGCCATTTTTATCGCGAATTGTTGACGGCAATGCTGCGGTTAGCAAACGTGCCGCATAACCAGCCCGCCGTGCTGATCTGTGGCGTAGACGAAGCAGGCCGTGGACCTTTGGCGGGTGCGGTGTTTGCGGCGGCGGTCATTTTAAATGCTGCGCGGCCCATCATCGGCTTGGCAGATTCCAAAGTTCTCACTGAGAAACGTCGCGATCAATTGGCGGTTGAAATTCGAGAGCATGCAGTGGCGTACTGCATTGCCTCGGCGGATGTGGCCGAAATCGATACGATTAACATTTTGCAGGCCACGTTGCTCGCGATGAAACGGGCCGTCGAAGGGCTCACCTTCGTAAATGGGCACGCAAATAAGGACGCAACGCAGCACAGCCCCATAGAGGTCATTGTTGATGGCCTACATGTCCCGAAAATCGCTTACCAAAGCCGCGCTGTTGTCGAAGGTGACCGGCTGATTCAAGAAATTTCAGCTGCGTCGATATTGGCGAAAACGGCGCGTGATGCCGAGATGAAGCAGCTTCATGACCGCTACCCGCAATATGGTTTTGCCAAACACAAAGGCTATGGCACCGCCCAGCATGTCGCAGCGCTCAAAGAACACGGCCCCTGCCCACAGCACCGTCGCAGCTTTGCGCCGCTGCGGTTAATGCTCGCGCAAGCGCAGCTCGATTTAGCGGTGCGATAGAAATAAAAAATCTGTGAAATCCACATGAAAGTCATTACCTCCCGCGAAAACCCTTTTGTCAAACAACTTATTGCTTTGGCGCATTCGTCGCGCGAGCGCAAGAAGGCGAGGCTTACGGTGTTGGATGGCATCCACCTTGTGCAGGCATACACCGACGCGTTGGGCGCGGTGCATGCGCTTGCGGTAGCAGAATCCGCATTGAACGAACCGGAAGTGAGAGCGTTAATCTCGCGCCACGATGAGCGGCACATCAATGTATTGGCCGAACCGCTCATGGCGCAAGCATCGAGCTTGGATTCACCCGCCAACGTGCTCGCACTCGTGGCCACGCCGGATGCTTCACCGACGCCATCAAACGCGTCTGCCGTCTTGGTGTTGGAGGATGTTCAAGACCCCGGCAATGTTGGCTCGATGTTGCGTAGCGCAGCAGCTGCCGGCGTGCGCGAAGTCGTGCTCTCGAATACTTGCGCCTTCGCATGGTCACCCAAAGTTTTGCGGGCAGGGCAGGGCGCACATTTTATATTGAATATTAATGAGGGTGTCGATCTTGTTTTGTGGTTAAAAACCTTCCAAGGCCAAGCACTGGCGCTGGTTCCCAAGGCATCGGCTACGGCCACGACCACGACTATGCCCTCGACAACTGCCTTGATGACTTTATACAAATGTGATTTACAGCAGTCCACGGCGCTGTTAATTGGCAACGAGGGCAGTGGCTTATCACCTGAGCTGATCGACGCTGCCTCGATAAAAGCAACCATCCCGATGCCCGGCCAAATAGAGTCCTTAAACGCGGCGGCCTGTGCGGCAATTGCCTTGTTCGAGATGGTGAGGCAGCGGGGTTGTGTGTAAAATTCGCATTAAAAATTCGTGGTTGAAACTTGCTTCAACGATAATTGTTGGACGCTAAACTATTTCAAAACTGAAGTGTCGGCTATTTCGCCTAAACAGAACGTACATCGTTACGTTCCCATGAGTCGGAGCACCCCTCGTGAATAAAACTCCATCCGCAACCGCGAGCCAGTCCAATATGCAGCGCAGTTATCGCTACTACGAATTGGTCATGGTTGGTTTTGTGGCAGTTTATCTTTGCTCAAACTTAATCGGACCCGCCAAAGCGGCGCAGATTCAGCTGCCGTTTATCGGGGCATTTACCTTTGGCGCGGGAGTGCTTTTCTTCCCGCTCTCTTATGTATTTGGCGATATTTTGACTGAAGTTTATGGTTACGCTCGGGCACGTAAGGTGATTTGGGCAGGGTTTGGCGCGATGCTGTTTGCGGCGATCATGGCGACGGTAGTGGTGGCCTTGCCACCCGCACCAGATTGGCCAAATCAGGGCGCGTATGAAACCGTGTTTGGCCAAACTTGGCGGATTGTGGCGGCATCGATGACTGCCTATTTTTGCGGCGAATTTGTGAATTCTTATGTGCTCGCCAAAATGAAAGTCGCGGCTGACGGCAAGCGCATGGGGGTTCGATTTGTCGTGTCTACTGTGTTTGGGGAGGGTGTTGATTCACTGCTTTTCTACCCCATCGCATTTTACGGGATGTGGGGGAACGATTTGCTACTCAAAGTGATGGCCGCGCAGTGGGGACTCAAAGTGCTGGTAGAAATTGTTATGCTGCCCGCCACGATTGCCATTGTGAATGCTCTTAAAAAAGCTGAAACAGAAGACTACTATGATCGTGATACGGCATTTACACCGTTCTCGCTTAAAACTTAGCATCTGAAATTTAAAACATAAAGGCAGTCAACAATGGCATTCGTTGATGTAGTCGGAACCGTCGCCGCACTTTTTACTACACTCGCTTTTGTCCCGCAAGTGATCCAAATTTGGCGTACGCGCTCGGCCAGTAGTGTGTCGATGCCAATGTATGTGATCTTCACGGCTGGCGTGCTGTTATGGTTGGCTTACGGTTTAATGTTGGTCTCATGGCCGATTATCGGCTGCAACATTGTCACGCTGGTGCTAGCGCTTTCCGTGATTGTGATGAAGTTAAAGTTTGATTAACTTTATAAAATAAAAAAGGC
>JANYBL010000059.1 GCA_025360815.1 Burkholderiales bacterium | reverse complement strand
TCAGGCTGGTAAAAAAAGCGGCGGTAAGGCGCAGAAAATCTGGAAGCGATCGATGGAATGGATTTCAACTTTGAATAAGGGTGCTTAAAGGTCGCACATAAAGGTGCTTAAAGGTCGCACACAAAGGTGCTTAGGATCGGTTAAAGGCTGTTTGGGGCGGTGAAAGACTTTATTGGCAATCATGGCGTATTGACTTTAGACCGGGTCTGGGATTTTGCGGGTGGCAGTGTCAGTGTTGTTCTCTGTCGCTTTAGACAAAATTGCGACCGTCAATCGGGAAATGGCGACTAAGCGACCCGCTTCATCGGCGATACGGATCTCCCAGATATGTGTTGATTTGCCCAGATGCACTGGCCGTGCTGTACCGGTCACAACACCTGACCGAACGCCGCGCACATGATTGCAATTAATTTCAAGGCCGACCACATTAAATAGCTTGGCATCCACGCAAAGATAGGCGCCCGCGCTGCCGAGCGTTTCTGCCAACGCAACAGATGCGCCGCCATGCAGTAATCCCATGGGCTGATGGGTGCGATGATCAACGGGCATACATGCGCGTAAAAAATCATCGCCAACTTCCGTGAACTGAATGCCCAGTGCGGCATTCATCGTCGGCGTTGAGCAGTTCATTTGTTCTAAAGTCGGGCGAGTATGCCAGATGGACTTTACAATGGGTGCGGCAGTTAGTGCGGTGTCGAGGGTCTTCATAGGCGTATTAAATTTTGATGGCGGCGATCACTAGGGTTGAAATAACTGAGCCGGTGATAACGGTGCGCAACTTATAAAACCAGGCGGGAATGAGCTTTTGTAGGTTGAGCAGCGTGTCGATGATCCAGACAAAGCCGAAAATGAAGATAGCGACCAATACGCGGGATGGGGGATGCGGAATCATCAGCATCGTCCACGCCAATAGAGATGGCACGACCGACAAATAAAATAAGGTTTGCGCACTACGCGGCGCGGAATCGGTAACGGACAGGCCGATCCCCCATTGGATACCACCGAGGAACGATATAATCACGGCCGCATAAGTGGTTAACAGTTGAAGATATAAAAGGCGTTGCGTTAGATCGCCAACAAACAGCAAACCGAGTAGCGCCACAAACGGGATCACACCGGCAATTGTCAACAGCCTTGCGGTGTTTTGACTTGCTACGCCAGCCACGCTCATGCGCATTGCTGCCCGGCGTCAGGCGTTTGTGGGTCAAAGCGACCGGCATGACCTGACCGATAGACGCGAACGGCCAATGCCGTTGAAAAAACAGCAAGACTCATAAACCAAACGAGCGACCATGCTGCGACTGACAGCCCCAATATGTGTGGATATTTGTCGGCACAGCCGCCGGTAGCAAAGAGAAATTCTGGCCACCAGTTGGCGCTCGGCAAGGCATTCACAAATTGTCCGATGGGATCGGCCAAACAGGTCTGCATGGTTGAGCCTTTGCTCAGTTGCCAAATAGCAAACCCCGCGCCAATAGACGCGATTGAGGCGATTGCGCTGTTGTAAATCATGCCACCAACCCTGCGCGGCGCATGAAGTACGCCGGCCGCTGAGATAACAGCGATACCCAAATAGGCGTAGCGCTGCAGAATGCATAGCGGGCAAGGTTGTTGCTGTTGTGTTCCATATTGCAGCAGGTAGGCAGTGACCAGCAGTGCTGTGCAAATAAAGGCAATAAGGGAAAAAACAGCGCGAGCTGAAAGCTTGATGACCATACTGGTTATTTTTTAGCGGAATATAGGAATATCGTATTGTCGCTCATTTGGCGAAAGAACTCTGTTGGTTGAAACTGTATCCCTCGAAACTGTATCCCTCGAAACGGTATTCCTTGAAACAATATGGCCTCAAAACGATGCGCCATCTCAAGGAGCGTCTGAAAAGGGACACTCGAATTGAGCATCCCGTCGCAGACACTAGACGAGAACCCGAAGTTCACGAAGCAGGACGGAAAGCATCGCCAAATCTGACTCTCGCGCATGTTTCAAATCGCCCAGAACGTCACGCATTCTCACCAGCGCCTTTTCGTGATGCGAGACCCAGGCACCAAGTAAGGCAGGAACCGCATTGAGTTCGGGCGACAAATTCAACACCCCTGCGGTTAACTGCCGCTGTAAATTGGCAATGTCATCGCGCATCGCTGCCCGCGCCATGGTCTGCCAATGGGTATCGGCCGGCAACGCGGCGATTTGGCTTGCAGCCCAGCGCAGATCGAGCATGCCGACAAGCGCAAAATAGACTTGTGCGGCGAGCGCGACATCACGATTTTTCTCGACCGAGACCTCAACGATATCCAGCACCGAATAAAGGGCGTCCAATCTGGCTACCGCCTGCGCGAGATCAGTCGGCACACCCAGCTTCGTCAGCCGCGCCTCGGCGGCATTCAATGCGGCCAAGTCCTCTGACGACAGGGCGGAGCCCAAATTTGCAGAAACGGCGGCAAAACCGGGCGCAAAGAATGACAATACGTTCGCAATCGGCATTTGATCTGAGCGGCGCCGCAAGAACCACAATGTGGCGCGAAGCAGGACCCGCCCTATGTTAATCAACATTTCGTTTTGAATTGCGGCTGGGACAATATTGTCGAGCGCATCAATCGCCTGCCATATCGGCAACAAACCAAACACATCTCGCGCCAAAATATAACAACGCACCACTTCCGCTGCCGTCCCGCCGGTTTCTTCCTGCATCCGGTTTACGAACACACTTCCGGTGCGATTGACAGCGGCATTTGCCACCACCGTCGCGATGATTTCTCGCTTCAGCGGGTGGCTCGGCATGATTGCCGCAAAGCGCTTTTGCAATGGCGTTGGGAAGTAGGTGACGAGTTCTTTGGCGACATATTCATCGTCGATCAGCCTTGACGCCAACAGTTCATCAAATAACGCCATCTTGGAGTAGGCAAGCAATACCGCGCGTTCAGGTGATGTGAAGCCGACTTTATTCGCACGGCGCTTGGTAATTTCCTCATCGCTTGGCAAAAATTCCACTTTCCGGTTGAGCCGCCCCAGTTTTTCTTGATGATGAATAAAGCGTGCTTGTGCATCTAACAATTTGTCGGCGCGCACACCTGAAACCGACAGCGTTTGTGTTTGGAAATAGTTATCTTGCAACACCAGCGCACCGACTTCATCGGTCATTGAAGCAAGCAGCGCGTCGCGCTCGTCAACCTTTAACGCGCCTTGATCGATGATGGCATCGATCAAAATCTTGATGTTCACCTCATGATCAGAGCAATCAACGCCCGCTGAATTATCAATCGCATCGGTATTAATACGAACACCGCTCATGGCGGCTTCCACGCGCCCCAGCTGTGTTGCGCCCAAGTTGCCGCCTTCGGCTACCACCTTGCAGCGCAGCTCATTGCCGTTAATGCGCAAGGCATCGGTACTACGGTCGCCGACCTCGGCATGGCTCTGCGTGCTTGCTTTGATGTAGGTGCCGATTCCGCCGTTGTAGAACAAATCGACCGGCGCTTTAAGGATCGCGCGCATTAATTCGATGGGTGTCATGTTGTTCACGTCAAGCCCCAGCGCGTTTTTAGCTTCCGGCGAGATCACGATCGACTTTGCGCCACGTGAGAACACGCCACCTCCTTGGGAAATTAGGGCTTTGTTGTAATCATCCCAGCTCGAACGCGACAGATTGAACATGCGCTCGCGTTCTGCAAAGCTCGTGGCGGAATCCGGATTAGGATCCAAGAAAATATGCCGGTGATCAAACGCTGCCACCAAGCGAATATGTTTTGACAACAACATGCCGTTGCCAAATACATCACCGGACATATCGCCCACGCCAGCTACGCTAAAATCAGTTGTTTGCGTATTGAAATCAATCTCGCGGAAATGTCGTTTGACACTTTCCCATGTGCCCTTGGCAGTGATACCCATCTTTTTGTGGTCATAGCCGACGGAACCACCCGAGGCAAACGCATCACCCAACCAATGACCATACTCTTTTGAAATGGCGTTTGCATAGTCGGAGAAAGTGGCGGTGCCTTTGTCTGCGGCCACCACCAAATAGGGATCATCTGCATCATGGCGCACGACATTTAATCGCGGCACGACCTTGCCTTTAACAAGATTGTCGGTAAGGTCAAGCAGGCCGCGCAAGAAAGTTTGGTAACAAGCCACGCCTTCCGTCATGAGCGCTTCACGGTCGACAGCGGGTGGAGCGGCTTTCAACACAAAGCAGCCTTTTGATCCAACCGGCACGATCACCGCGTTTTTAACCTGCTGTGCTTTTACCAAACCCAATACTTCGGTGCGGAAATCCTCGGGGCGGTCCGACCAACGCAAGCCGCCGCGGGCTACTTTGCCAAAACGCAAATGCACGCCCTCGATACGGGGTGAATAAACAAAAATTTCGAACAACGGCTTCGGTTCAGGTAATTCCGGCACCTTCGCTGATTCGAGTTTGATCGATAGATAGGCCTTGCGATGCCCCATGCTGTCCGGCTGATAGTAATTCGTCCGCAAGGTGGCTTGTATGACTGCCAAGAAGCGGCGCAAAATACGATCCTCATCCGCATTAGTGACACCATCCAGTCGTGTTTGGATATCGTTAACGGCGGCAGAATTCTGGTTTTCATCACCTTGCGTTGATAAATCTGCAGACAAATTGTTAGCCGGATCGAAACGTAGATGGAACAAGCGCACCAAGGCCTGTGTGATGCCGGAATTTTTCGCGAGCGTTTGCTCGATGTAGCTTTGGCTGTAAGTGAATCCGGCCTGTTTGAGATATTTGGCATAAGCGCGAATCATCACGATTTCTTCGCTCGCCAATTCGGCAGCAAGTGTCAGTCGATTGAAACCATCGTTCTCAACGGCTTTGCCCCAAATACGACCAAACGCGGTTTCAAATTTTGTTTTAACCGAACTCATATTCAACGCGTCAAAAGTATGTACTAAGCCAAAATCGTGAATATGAATGGCCGGTGCATTGTGGCGTTCAATCACATACGATCGCTCACTATCTACTTGGACGCCCATGTTCTCAAGCATTGGTAGGCTTGCGGATAGTGCGACACTTTCGCCTAACTGGAATAATCGAAAACGCAAGGCATTTTCGGCGGAACCTTCGGCTCTGTATAAGGACATGGCGATGGCAGAGTTTGCGGATAGCGTTTCAGCCATCATGAAATCGTTTACCGCATCGGCTGCCGACACATCCTCGCGATAGGCGGCAGGGAAGGGCAGTACATAGTCTCGGCGGGCTTGATTGGCAGCGCCTTCGCCTTGTGCTGTGTTCAGCGCAGCAAACACACCGTCTTCCCAGCGTGAGATAGCAGTAACGATCTCGGCCTCGAGCGCCTTAACATCAACCTTTGTACTGGTCGTCGGTGAGGTGCGAATCAGCATATGAATCCTGGCGAGAACAGACTCGGACAACTGAATATTGAACTCCGCGCTAGTGCCGTTAAAGGCACGTTTCAAAATATCTTGAAGCTTTACGCGGACTTCCGTGTTGAAATTTTCGCGCGGCAGGTAAATTAGGCAGGAATAAAACCGCGCATAAATATCTTTGCGCACGAACACACGTGTGCGTGCACGCTCGCCCAGGCGCAAAATGCCCATGGCGGTCTCAAACAGCGTTTCATCATCGATTTGGAATAGCTCATCGCGTGGATAAGTTTCCAAGAGTGAAAATAAATTCTTACCGGCATGGCTGGAATGCGGGAAACCCGCCCGTAGCATAACGCGCTCGATTTTTTGTCGCAGCAGAGGAATTTCCTGCGGGTTCGCGTGATAGGTGCTGGAGGTATAGAGGCCGACGAAGCGGCGTTCGCCAACCACCAAGCCATCCAAATCAAAACGTTTTACGCCGATGTAGTCCAAATAGCCGGTTCGGTGAACAGTCGCGCGCGAATTGGCTTTGGTGAGAATCAGTAAGCGCGGCTCGCGCGAAAGGGCGCGAATTTCCGGTGGCAGCTCGTTGAAGCTTGCCGAAACCCCGCCCAGCTTGGGTTCACGCAAGATGCCTAAGCCTGATTTGGGAACAATTTTGAGGATGTCTTGGCCGTTTTGTGTGGCCAGTTCGTAGTCGCGATAGCCCAAAAATGTAAAGTGGTTATCGCCAACCCAACTCAAAAATGCCCGCGCCTCATCGAGCTCAGCCAGCGGAACTGACTTTGCCGCGCCGCCCATGCTTCCTAACATTTCCGAGACTTTAGCGTGCATTTGCGACCAGTCTTCCACCGCCGACCGAACATCGCTCAACACCGATACCAGACCGTCCCCAAGCGCCCTGATGCGCGCTGGGTCAGTAATACGTTCTACCTCGACGTGAATCCATGATTCGAGTTTTATACCATCGTGTGGATTGCCCAGATCCTTGAGTTGACCGTGCTGATCGCGTGAGGCATCAAACAACGGATGAATCAAAAAATGTGTTGCGATCCCTTGGCGGTTGATTTCCATGGTGATGGAATCGACTAGGAACGGCATGTCGTCATTAATAAATTCGATGACAGTGGTGCCTGCTGCCCAGCCGTGCTCTTCAAATTTGGGGCTAAAAATGCGCATCTTAGCCGCGCCAGATTGAAATTCCTGCCCGAACTGTAGCTGGTTTAGGGCAATTGAACACCAGGTGCCGGCATCGCGCGTAGCGAAATCTTCCGCATCCATTTCTCGGTAGTAGCTCGCAGCAAAGGACTTCGCGGCATTGCGCTCCGCAGGTGTTTTGGCGGCGATTTTCTGCTCTATCAGGTCATCGATTTCGGCGAGTAAGCTTGCTTTTCGTTGTTCGGCAGTGGTTACAATGGGGGTGGTCATATGGGATGGCTCGGTGAAAGTGCTCAGAGGGGAATTGATGCAAACGCTTCGTCTGGTGAGCGAACGAAGCAAACAATTGATACCGCGCATTATAGACTTTTGCTGAATAGTCGCGGCAGATACGCCCGTGAAAAGTTATGCAGTTTATGCATAAATATTAAAATCGGTGAAAGTATTCGCTAGAAGTGATCTTGTGTCTTAATGACAACGTAAACAGCCTTGTTCACGATTTTCAGCTTTAGGTTGGCGGCGGGCTTGTGCCAATGCCTTTCGCTTTCATTTTATAGGTGCCAATTTGAATACTTTCATTAGAAAAAAACCATCGGCGTCGTGGCCCGTTTTTTTTGCGGCGACCTTGACGTTGTATTTATTGGGGTGTGCGGCGTTGGCAGGCGCAAAAGACAGCGCGCCGCCAATTTTATTGGCAAATGTGTTGCGCGCCGACATTGATGTTACGAAATATCTGGTGAGTGAGAAATACGATGGGGTTCGCGCCGTTTGGGACGGAAAAACGCTCCGGTTCCGAAGTGGCCGCACGGTGAATGCGCCGAATTGGTTTATCGCCAAACTGCCCTCACAAAGCTTGGATGGTGAACTCTGGCTGGCCCGGGAAGCCTTCGAAACGTTGAGTGGGATTGTGCGCAAAGCGGAGCCGGTTGACGATGAATGGCGGCGGCTAAAATACATGGTGTTCGAACTGCCGGATGCGCCCGGCACGTTCGTCGAGCGCGCGGCTAGAATTCAAGAAATTGTTGCCAATGCAAATTGGCCACAGCTGGTGGCAGTTGCGCAAAACCCGATCGCGAGCCGCGTTGAGCTTGATCGCCAATTCAAAGATGTGGTGAGTGGCGGCGCGGAAGGTTTGATGTTGCATCTAGCCGCTGCAACTTACACAGCAGGGCGCAGCGACGTATTGCTAAAATTGAAACCGACGCTCGACACCGAGGCGATGGTGGTGGCGCACGTTGCGGGTAAAGGCAAGTATGTAGGGATGATGGGCGCGTTACGCGTTGAGCTGCCCAACAAAAAGCGATTTACGATTGGCACAGGATTCACCGATGCCGTGCGGCGAAACCCACCGGCAATCGGCACCCAAATCACATTCACGTACCGCGGTTTAACCAACAGCGGTTTGCCACGGTTTGCCAGTTATCTACGCATACGCGACGATTTTTAAGTTATTGAAAATTTCGTAAGGCGGCACGCGTTAGTCGTGCTCGGCGGCTCGGCTATAATCGGCTAAACGTTGTCGATTCGGCACAAACGGTTGCAATCGCAAAAGATTATTAGGGAGAAATTTTGGGGCGCGGCTTTTATACCATCATGGCAGCACAATTTTTTTCGTCGCTTGCCGACAATGCATTGTTCATCGCGGCGATCGCTCTCTTAAAGCTTAATGGTGCACCTGAATGGCATCGTGCCGCGCTGGTTCCATTGTTCGCTTTCTTTTACGTGGTACTCGCTCCTTACGTTGGTGCATTTGCCGATTCAATGCCCAAGGGGCGGGTGATGTTCATCTCGAACATCATTAAGGTAGTGGGTTGTATGATGATGTTGTATGGCACGCATCCATTGTTGTCATATTCGATTGTCGGCTTGGGTGCGGCCGCGTATTCGCCCGCCAAATATGGCATCTTGACGGAACTCTTGCCAACTTCAAAGCTGGTCGCCGCCAACGGATGGATCGAGGGGCTGACGATTGCCTCGATCATTTTGGGTGTGGTGCTCGGTGGACAATTAGTCGGCGACAAAATGGCCACTCAATTACTCTCGTTTGATTTCCCATTTTTCGACACTGGTGTTGATACCGCGCCTGAAGCCGCGATCGCCGTCATCTTGGTGATATACATGGTGGCGTCACTTTTCAATTTATTTATTCCACGGACAACGGCAAAGCTGGTGCCGCTTAAAAAAAATCCGGTGCATATTTTGCTCGACTTCGTATCGTGCAATCGCAGGCTTTGGCAGGACAAGTTGGGGCAAATTTCATTGTCTACGACAACGCTTTTTTGGGGCGTTGCCGGCAACCTACGCTATATTGTGTTGGCTTGGGCGGCGGTGGCGCTGGGTTACAACACCACGCAGGCCTCAAGCTTGGTTGGCGCTGTGGCAATAGGCACCGGCATTGGCGCAGTGCTGGCGTCGTCAAGAATGACGCTGGCTAAGGCAACGGCGGTTATTCCGCTGGGTATTGCGATGGGATTTACGGTAATCCTCATGAATTTCATTTCATCAGTGCTTGTGGCTGTGCCGTTCTTGATGATTCTTGGGGGGCTAGGCGGCTTTCTCGTCGTGCCGATGAATGCGCTTCTACAGCATCGCGGCCACAATCTGATGGGGGCAGGGCGCTCGATTGCGGTGCAAAACTTTAACGAACAAGCCTGCATTTTGGGCTTGGGTGCGTTGTTTGTTGGCCTGACTTCTGCCGGGCTATCGGCATATGCAGCGATCACGATTTTTGGTTTGTTAGTGGCTGGAACGATGCTATTGATCCACTGGTGGCATCGGCGCAATTTGATCAATTACAAAGCTGAAGTCGAACATCTATTGGAAATGGCCCGGACAGATTGCCACTAGGCCATTTTCGTTTGTGCGCGTCGCGCTGTGCAAACTACTTCGTGCCAAAAATTTTATCGCCCGCATCACCCAGGCCCGGAATAATATAGCCGATTTCGTTGAGATGGCTATCAATGGCGGCACTGTAAATATCGACGTCTGGATGTGCCTTCTCGAGCCGCGCAATGCCTTCCGGAGCGGCTACCAGCACGAGTCCGCGAATATGCTTTGCGCCGTTCATTTTGAGCATATCAATGGTCGCAATCATCGAGCCAGCGGTGGCCAACATGGGATCGAGAATCAGTGCCATGCGCTCATCGAGCTTGCCAACGAAACGCTCAAAATACGGCTCGGGCTGGAGAGTGTCGTGATTGCGTGCCATGCCGACCACACTCACTTTGGCGCTAGGGATGACATCCAAAACTCCGTCCAGCATACCTAACCCAGCGCGGAGGATAGGAACCAGCGTCACTTTCTTGCCTTCAATTTGCTCAATCTCAACCGCGCCGTTCCAGCCCTGAATCGTAACTTTCTCCAGCGGAAAATCTGCGCAAGCCTCGTAGGCCAGTAAACGGCCAATTTCGGCTGTGAGTTCACGGAAACTTTTGGTACTGATGTCGGCATGACGCATTAAGCCGATTTTATGTTTGACCAGTGGATGCTTTATTTCGATAATCGCCATGTTTTTTGCTTTATGTGTTGACGTGGTTGGTTGTGATGGTTGGTTGTGATGTTTGGTTGTGATAAGCGCGACCAGTTTAGCAAATTGGCGGAGCTGTTCTCTAGGTTGTTTCGCCACTAACCGCGTAGTTGCTCGATTCCAACCCTAACGACCCGGTTTCGATGCGGGCGGGAATAACGTGGCCGACACGATCGGCTTTGTGGAGGGAGCAGGTCCAACCGCGCGACCAGAGCCTTGGACAATGCCGGGCAAATCCCAGCGGCCCTGAGCGATTGCCTCGGCAATCATCGTGCTGTAGCGTTGCGCATTGGCGCAAACACTAGGCGACAGCGCATTAAACTGCATATCGCATTGCAAGCTGGTATAACCGCATGCGCCCAGATTTGCGCAGCGTTGAAGGTCGCGCGATCCGATGCGCTAATCGAGACGCTAAGACTGAATGGGAAGGGTGCCGTGGGAATCAAGGGCATCTATTGAAGCATCGCTCAGTTGTGCAATATCTTCGACAGAAAATCTTGTGTGCGCTGCTTGCGGGGTGAGCCAAAGAATTCGGCTTTTGTGCAGTCTTCCAAAATCGTGCCGCCTTTTTCCATGAAGATGATGCGGTCGGCCACCTTTTTCGCAAAGCCCATTTCGTGGGTCACGCACATCATGGTCATACCTTCTTGTGCAAGTTCAACCATCACGTCCAATACTTCGTTGATCATTTCGGGATCAAGTGCAGATGTTGGCTCGTCAAATAACATCGCCATCGGATCCATACACAGCGCCCGAGCAATGGCAACGCGCTGCTGTTGGCCACCAGAAAGTTGTGCGGGATACTTGTCCTTATGTTCGCTCAAACCCACACGGTTCAGCAACTTTAGTCCCTTTTCGTGCGCCTCGTCCTCCGAGCGCCCAAGTACCTTGGTCTGGGCGATGACCAAGTTCTTGGTCACGCTCATGTGTGGGAAAAGTTCGAAGTTTTGAAACACCATACCAACCTGCGAGCGCAATTTGGCGAGGTTAGAATTTTTGGCGCCGACTGAAATATCGTTCACTAAAATTTCGCCCTTCTGAAATGGTTCAAGACCATTCACCGTTTTAATCAGCGTCGACTTGCCGGACCCGGACGGACCGCAAATCACCACGACCTCGCCTTTTTTGACATGCGTAGTGCAATCTACCAGCACCTGCTTTTCGCCGTACCATTTGCTGACGTTTTTAATTTCGATCATGTTGTTCATGCGGTCTCCAGATTCTTAATTTTTTGCTGCAAAATTTAACGATTGTGGATTGTGTTAAGCCCGCAGCCTAGCTCGTGCCGGCGGCCATGCGGGCTTGCAGATATTTCACCAAGCGCGAAGCGCCGAAGCAGATCACCAAATAAACAACGGCGACAAATAAATAGAGCTCCACAATGCGTCCTGAAATTTGTCCCGCTTTACTGGCTGCGCCAAGGAAGTCTTTTAGGCCGACGACATAAACGAGCGAGGTATCCTGAAATAGAATGATCGCCTGTGTCAGCATGATCGGAATCATATTGCGGAAAGCCTGCGGCAACACCACATTTCCCATTGCTTGCCAATAATTCATGCCCAATGCATAGGCAGCCCAAGGCTGGCCGCGCGGCACAGACTGAATGCCAGCGCGGATAATCTCGGAAAAATAGGCAGCCTCCACCATGATGAACGCGACAATTGCAGAAGTCTCGGGGCCAATTGCCTCACCTTGCTGCCCGGTGAAGTATTTGACGATTTCTGGCGCCATAAAGTAAAGCCAGAAAATTGCCATGATGAACGGAATTGAGCGCACCAAATTGACGAAACCGCCAATTGAATAAGACAGAACCTTAAAGCTGGAGAGTCTCCCCAGCGCCAGTAGCGTTCCGAAAAAAATACCGCCTGCCAAAGCGATTGCGAATAGCTTGAATGAGAACAGCAAACCGCTCCACAAAAACGGCAAGTTCTTAACGAGGATGGCAAAGTCAAAATCACCCATGCTAATGGCCTCCCTGCGACACATAGCCCGGTACAGCGACTTTGTTTTCGAGTAAGCGCATTAAGAAAATCACGGTCAGTGTAATGATGATGTAGAGCATCGTTGCCGCTGCAAACGGTGCGAATTTGACGAAGGTGTATTCGACGATTTGACGGCTTTGGGCGGTGAGTTCAAGCACCCCGATGGTTAGGGCGGTGGAAGAATTCTTGAAGATGGTTAAAAACTCCGATGTCATCGGTGGGATGATGAGGCGAAACGCCATCGGCAAAATGACGAACCGATAAACCTGCGGAAGCGTGAAACCCATCGCCAAGCCCGCATTGGTTTGGCCGCGGGGTAACGATTGAATTCCCGCGCGTACCTGCTCGGCCACACGCGACGCGGTGTACATACCCAAGCACATTACCGCAGCGGTGAATTCCCATAAGCTAAATTGTGCAAAAGGGAGTGAAATCAAGTTGGGGTATGTTTGCTTTAGCCAATCGCCCATTTCAGCAGGTAAGACTTCGGGCATGACGAAGTACCAAAGAAACATCTGCACCAATAGCGGAATGTTCCGGAAAATTTCAACGTAACATGTCGCTGCAAAATTGAGCCACTTAATCGGCGTGGTGCGCAATACGCCCAACACCGAGCCCAGCGTAAAGGCAATCACCCACGCACAGCTTGAGACAATCAGTGTCCACATCAAGCCGGACAACATCCAATTCAAATACGTGACGCCGCCGGACGGCGCTTGCTGCAAAAACACATTCCATTCCATGCTTGGCTCCCGTTCTGATTTATTCTTTTTACCCGCTTTTATGATTTACTTTGCCAGCGCCGCTTAAAAACGCAAACGCTCAATACAGTGGTTAGACAATCGATACCCGCCTTGTCTATTTCTTTAAATGTCGAGGCAAAAAAAACGGGGAACCGATTGCTCGATTCCCCGTTCGCTACAGTTACTCGGGTAGGGCTTGCAACTGGAAGCCCGCTTTCAACAGCGGTGCCATTGGCATGCCGATCGAGGTGCCGTCTGGAAGTTTGCCGACGAACCATTTGTCGTAGATTTTGTTAATCTCGCCAGAGCGGAATAGGGCAGACATGGTTTTCTTGACCAGCAGCGCGAAGTCAGCATCGTTACGGCGATGCATCACCGCGTATGGATCGTAGGAAAGGTAGTCGCCGACCACCATATAATCGCTAGGTTTCTTGGATTTGGCGACTAATCCATAGAGCAACACATCATCCATCGCAAACGCAACCGCGCGACCCGACTCCACAGTCAAGAATGACTCGCCATGATCTTTTGCCGATAAAAATTTCATGCCCAAGTTTTCTTTATCATTCAACGCTTTCATCACGCGCTCATTCGTGGTGCCTTGCGTCAGAACGACTGTTTTACCCTTCAAGTCCTTGTAGCTCTTGATCTTCGAGTTTTTTTTCACGACCAACTTCGTGCCGGTCACAAACGTCGTTGGCGCGTAATCCACTTGCTGTTGACGCGTCAGGGTGTTGGTTGTGGAGCCGCACTCAAGATCAATCGTGCCGTTGGCCATCAACGGAATACGTGTTTGTGAGGTAACCGGGTTCGTCTTTACGTTCAGCGACGGCAGCATCAGTTGTTTTTTTACTTCTTCAACAATGGCCATGCATAAATCAATTGAGTAGCCGATGGGCTGTTGCTTTTCATCGAGGTATGAAAAGGGCGTTGACGTTTCGCGAACGCCAAGCGTAATCGTGCCCGATTCTTTGATTTTCTTCAGAGTTCCAGTGAGCTCTTGTGCTGAGACTGACGCTGATAATGTTACGGCGGCGACCAAGCCGACGGTAAGCGTTGAAACAATAGATAATTTGCGATACGTTTTCATGTGTAAATACTCCTCTTGTTGTAAATTTAAATCGACTGTCAAATCCAAATAGGGTGACGGATAAAAACGATTGGCAATGCGTTATAGCGGCGCTTTATAACAAATGACACCTTGCGGCTGCACCGATTTGCTTCGGGCGGAGTCTGATATTGCCGATTTCTTAAATCGACACACTTTGAATTTTTTTGGATAAAAGTGATCAACAAAATTAGTGTACCTGACTTCCAAAAGCAATGTCTATGCCCATTCGGTATACCCGCAACAATGTGATCATTCCCATCATTGTTGCGATCAACGGGTTGTCGGTTTGCCGCGTTTTTTTCCGTCGCCAGATTCTCCTAAGGTCGCCTCCAAAAAACGCCACACCTGATCCAGCAAGGGCTTGGTGGCCTGCCGCTCCCGATAGAGCCTGATTTCCATTTCGCCTGCCCACAGCTCGCCGCCTGCCAGCGTGAGCTGACGGCTTTTTAGTTCGCGTTGCACGGCGCTTTCAGGCAACCACGCCACGCCATGCCCCTCGACAGCCATCACTTTTAGGGCCTCGGCCATGTCGGTTTCATAAATGCGATGCAAAAAATGAGAGCGGCGCGATGATTCCAGAATAATCTCGACCATACGGCCCAAAAAAGCGTTCGGCGAATACGACAAATGTGGCACGGGTTTCGACGCTTTTCCCGGCAACGCAAACATAGGCGAGCCGTCCCGGTTTGCCTTTGAGTAAGGTCGTACGTGTTCTGAGCCCAGGCGAAGCATGGCATAGCGCTTTGGATCCAGCTGAATTGGCTGCTCGGGATGGTGATAACACATCAATAAATCGCAGTTGCCCTCCACTAGCGCCATCACCGCATCATGAACGTTTAGTGCAACCAGTTTGGTCGAAATAGGTGCGCTATCGAAATAAGTACGCTCCAATTTGGTTAGCCACTTGGGATAAAAATTTAACGAAAGCGAGTGGGGTACTGCAAACGACAAGGTGTCAATCGGAATCGGCCGTTGCCCGCGCAACGTCGAGCGGGCATCAAAAACATCCTGCACAATTGTCGCGGCGCGTTCACGCAGGTTCTCCCCAGCCAGAGTGAGATTGGTTGGGTAGGCAGAGCGATCAATCAACTCGGCGCCAATCCAATTTTCGAGTGCTCGGATGCGGCGGCTAAAGGCGGGCTGTGTCACATGGCGCAGTTCAGCCGAGCGCGAGAATGATCCTGTCTCGGCAAGACTTAAAAAATCCTCAAGCCACTTGATCTCCAAATGCGTTATTCCGTTCGTTGTTGTTGGATGAATTTACCCGAGGGTATGCCATTTCAGCCAGCGTGCAAGCCGAAAACCGCACAATAGCCTTTGCCAAGGCCAGCGTTGCGCCTATTGATTTTGCCTCAAATTGAGTACCTCCAACCACCAACGGCATTTCTGTGCAGCCGAGCAGGAACCGATCAACGCCGTGCTGTAATTGCGTTGTTAGCATCGGCAGGATCAACGCACGTCCTTTTTCAGTCTGGCCGGCCTTCACCAATGAAATCACATCGGTGATAACCTGTTGATCAGCCCGGCTGGGCGAAAGCAGCGTGATGTTATGTTGCGCGGCGCGCTTTGCATAAACGCCAAGCGATTGCGTTGCATCGGTGCTGAGCAGCATGATATTGCGGGGGGATGGTTGCGCTGTTTGTTGTGCATATTGCCGCTCAAGAAACACTTCCGCCAACGCGGCATCCACGATATGAATGACCGGCAAATTCGCGGCTTGAGCAATCTCGTCTGCCCAAAAGTGCGCGGTGTTGCAAGCGATCGCGATAGCCTCAGCGCCGGCTCGCGCGAGTGAGCATGCGGCGTTGCACATCGCCCCGGCGGGTGAAGGGCCGCGTCCGTCAAGGAACAAACTTCGATCCGGAATTTGCGGCACATTCCAGACAATCATCGGCACATGTTCCTGATCAGACGAGGCTAGCGTGGCCGCGATGATTTTTTGCACCAAATCGACAGTAGCGGCGGGCCCCATGCCGCCCAGAATACCAACCATGCGAAAGCGGGCTATGGGTGCGGTGTTCAGCTGCTGGGTAGCGCCTTGCGTAGTCAGCGCGGAGGGTGGCGTGGTCGGGTTCATGCGCCCACTTTAGTCCTAACCGGGCAATCTGCCCAATGCTGTTTCGTCATGGAAAAATGAACGATTTGAAAAAAGCGATGCGTTTGCCGCATAAGTTGAACCGCGGGTAGACCGGTCGCGCAGCAGTCGCAAATTGACGTCACCTAGATAATAAAAGCGCGTTCAAATATTGAACCGGCCGAATTAAGCTAATCCAGCCAGCCCTTATATTTAAAGTACCCAAACGGCACGAGCACCGAAACCAGCATCAACCCGAGTGCATAGGGGTAGCCGTACGCCCACTCCAGCTCCGGGAACCACCCTTTGAAATTCATGCCATAGATGCTGGCAATGAGTGTGGGCGGGAGCAGGGCGACCGAGGCCACCGAGAAAATCTTGATGATTTTATTTTGGTTGATGTTAATGAAACCAACCGTCGCGTCCATCAAAAAATTAATTTTGTCGAACAAAAATGCGGTGTGGCTATCGAGCGAATCAATGTCGCGCAATATCTGGCGCGCCTCTTCGGCTTGGTCGCCCTGCAATAGTTTTTTGCGCATCAAAAACGACACCGCACGGCGCGTGTCCATCACATTGCGGCGAATACGACCGTTCAAATCTTCCTCATGCGCAACGCGCGCCAGAACGCTGGCGGCTTCCTGATCAGTGATTTTTGTCGTCAGCACGCTCTGGCTAATTTTTTCCAGCTCGGCATAAACCCCTTCGAGCGCATCAGCAGAATATTCGGCATCCGTCGCGTAAAGATCGAGCAGCACTTCCTTCGCATCCTCAATGTAGCCGGGTCGCGTGCGGGCACGCATCCGTACCAGCCTGAAGACCGGCAAATCTTCCAGATGCAGGCTCAGCAATGTGTTGTTTTTTAGAATAAACGCCACCGGCACGTTGCGCGATTCTTCATCGACTTCTAACAAAAAATCAGAATGCAAATGCAACTCGCCATTTTCTCCCTCAAAAAACCGTGCGCTCGCCTCCAAATCCTGCATATCCTCAACCGAAGGCAGGGCAAAGTCATAGAGCGTTTTGATCCACGCCGTTTCTGTTTCCGTCGGCGAAACCAAGTCGATCCAAATAGGATCAGAATTTTTAAGGTCGTCTAACGAATCAACTTGCAGCTGATTTAGCCGGCGATTGTTTAGAACAAATACATTTAGCACTGGATGCCTTTCGCGACAGCTTTACTTAGATGGTCGATTTTAGTGCATCTGTGGGCGGGTGGCGAGTGTGTGGAGATATTCATTAGATCTAATGATTGGATTCGAATTGTGCACGGGTCCGAGTGATCGCTCAGTCTGGCGAATGGTGCCCGCCTGACTGGACCAGAAAAATGCTAATTGTTTGTGGGCTTGAATGCTTTAAACTCGTACCTAGTCGATGGGGCTAGACAATTTTATGTTTGAGCGAGCAGCCGCTATAAAGCAATTTTTGTGGATCGCAATAGTTAAGTGCTGGCGCTATAACGCTATGTGGTGCTGAATCCCGTTCCTGCGGCGATGGTTTAACATGCCCGCCAATTGAAGTGGAGCTCATATTAGGCGATGCTCGATAAACAGCTCTGCCCCTCATGGCCGCGTGTTAATTGGCTCCTGAGCCAATTTGGCACCTTGAAGACGCGCCGAATTGAGCGATACATTGAAATTGAATTGATTCAACAGGGCTTGCGTCGCGTGGATGTTTGGCAAAACTTGCGCGCTCAGGTCTTTTTGGGCACTGATGAATTCGTGCAGGCGATGCAGAATCGGCTTGCCGATAGTGCAAACCTCACCCAGAAAGAGACCCCTAGGATAGAGCACCGTGCATTGGCCAAGTCGCTCAACTATTATCGCGACGAGTTTGATGATGCCAAACTGGGCATGGCGGCAGCATACGCTGCAGGGGATTACAGATTGCTGGCAATTGCAGATGCGTTTGGCGTGCATTACTCGACGGTGAGTCGGGCGTTAAATGGCAAGTAATGTGGAGTGACGATATTTTCTGTATTGATACACTGGATCGTATCGGCTGTAAGCTTAGCGACAAACTCTCAAGACTGAGGTCGAGATGCAACCCAAATCCCTATCGGAAATTTCACGGCGCGTCGCCTTTCTGCTGTTCTCAACATTGGCGATTGCGTCAGCGCCAACGTCGAGCGCCGCGGACATACACGCCAAAACAATGCGGATGTCGCTATCGGATGATGCAACCACGCTTGATCCGCATGTGGCCGACTTGATTGTCAACAACCGGCTGCTAAACAATATTTACGAAGGGCTGGTGATGCGCGACAAAGACTTCAAGATCGCGCCAGCATTGGCGGTTTCGTGGAGCCAGCCTGATGCCAAAACCTGGCGTTTCAAGCTGCGTGAGAACGTAAAGTTTCACGATGGCTCGGCATTTACGGCCGATGATGTGGTGTTCTCGTTGGCTCGGGTGCTGCATCCGTTGTCTGCCGTGCGCAGCACGGTGCAAGGGGTGGCAGCGGCCCGGCGGGTTGATGATTTGACGGTCGATCTGATGATGGCCGAACCTAACCCGGTGTTGCTTCTTCATTTGGCCAATTTCCGGATTATGTCGAAGTCGTGGAGCACCCAGAACGCGAGCATGACGCCGCAGAATTACAAAGACAAAGATGAGACGTTTGCCTCGCGTAACACAAACGGAACAGGGCCGTTCAAGCTGGTGTCGCGACAGCCAGATGTCAAAACTGTTCTGATCGAGAACAAAAATTGGTGGAACCAAGCGGCGAGTGATCGCGGTAATTTAGCGCAAGTTGAATGGACGCCTATTAAGTCGACTGCAACCAGAATGGCCGCTCTACTTTCTGGCAGCGTCGACCTTGTACTAGACACAGCCGTTCAGGACCGTGAACGGATGAAGAACACTGCAGGCTTCAAACTGCAGTTGGGTAGCGAGCCTCGGGTGTATTTTTTGGGGATGGATTTGCAGCGCGACGAACTGCTTTATAGCAGCATGAAAGGGAAAAATCCGTTTAAGGATATCCGCGTACGTCGCGCCATGGCGCTTGCGATTGATGTTGATTTGCTCTTAAAAAAGGTCAATCGTAGCTATGGGCGTTCGACCGCATTGGTTGTTGGTAAAGAGGTTCAGGGCTATCCGGCGGACTTGGATCGCCGCACCCCCGTCGATCTGGCGCGCGCCAAAAACCTGATGATGGAGGCGGGCTACGCGAATGGTTTTGAGGTCGGATTCGATTGTCTGAACCAAGTGCCTTTCGGTGAATTTTGCCAAGGCATCCTGCCGATGCTGGCCCAAATAAATATTCGCGCCCAGCTTAATCTTGTATCGTTCACAAATATTATTCCGAAGCTGGAAAAGTTCGATACCAGCTTCTATATTATGGGCTACGGCGCGCAGACCATGGACGCTTTCAATCCTCTACAAGCGATGCTGCAATCGGTAAATGACAAGCGCACCGGTGCCACCACAGGTAATTTTGGTCGGTACGCCAATCCGCAGCTTGATGCCTTGCTCGATAAAATCAAGCGCGAGCCGGATATGAAAGTGCGCGACGCGTTCATCCGCGATGCACTCATGATTGCGCGCGATGATCTTCCGGTGATTCCGTTAATCCAGCCCGTTCATGCATGGGCAATGCGGAGCAATCTCGACGCGCCGTTTGCGCCGAATAGCCTGCCGTATGCTTATCGTTTTGTCATGAAGTGATTTGATGGCTGCGGTGGGCAAAAAAATCGTTAAACAGCCCGCTAAAACGCCTCCAAACGCCGCGCCCAGCCTAGAGTTTGGAGTAGTTCCTGTCAATTTTATAAATAAAAAGCCCCGATGAACGGGGCTTTTTATTCCAGTCTTTTTTCAACTTAACGCGTAACAAAACTTGCAACCAAACGATGGCCTCCTGACAACGCTACCAATGCACGCCTTGCGTAATTTGTGCAAACGCAACCGCTTCCGGCGTCATCTCGACTTCTTTAGCCGCCTCACCTTTTTTGCCTTGTGCAGCAGTTGAATCGGGGAACATTTTGAAGGCGGCATTCAAAATAATTTGCGTCAGCTTTGGCGATACCGCGTGCAAGATTGCACCGGCGATGCCGAGGCGCGTGGCGATGCGGACGGGCTTGTAGACAATCGCTTCCACCACCAAATCCGCCGCCTGTTCAGGCGATAACGTTGGTACGCTGTTGTACATTTTTGTCGGTGCAATCATGGGTGTACGCACCAGCGGCATGTTGATGGTGGTGAAGCTGATGTTGTCATCATGGAATTCAGACGCAGCACAACCGGCGAAGGCATCCAGCGCCGCTTTAGACGCAACGTAGGCCGAGAATCTTGGCGCTTGGGTAAGCACACCAATGGATGAAATATTGATGATCTGCCCAGCGCGTTGTTTGGTCATCGATGGCAAGAATCCCATAATTAAACGTAGCGAGCCAAAGTAGTTGAGCTGCATGGTGCGCTCGAAATCATGAAAACGGTCGTAGCTGTTGGCAATGCCGCGGCGGATTGACCGGCCGGCGTTGTTTACCAAATAATGGCAGGTGCCGTAATCTTTAAGGACGGATGCGACTAATCGATCACAGCTATCAAGCTCGGCCAAATCGCAAGAGTAAAATTTGGCGTGGCCGCCTAGCGTTTTAATTTTCGCCAATGTCTCTTTCGCTTTTTCAGGGTCGCGCGCCACGATCACGACCTTCGCACCGGCTTCGGCCATTTTGATGGCGGTCGCTTCACCGATGCCAGAAGTACCGCCGGTCACGACGACCACTTTGCCTTCCACTTTGCCGCGCAAGGTGCGATCAATAAATAAATCCGGGTCGAGATGACGTTCCCAATAATCCCACAAACGCCAGGCGTAGGTATCAAGCTTCGGAACAATAATGCTGGTGCCTTTGAGTGCTTTTACGGTTTCACGGTTGTCAAATTTGGTCGGGTAGCTGATGAAATTAAACACATCCTTTGGGATGCCCAAATCCTGCAAAATCTGGTTGCGTGCCTTGCGCACGGGGGCGACAGCCATCATGCCCTGCACGACATAGCTCGGCAGGAAGCTGAACATCTTGGCGTTGACGCGCATCGTCATTTGTGGCGCGTGGGCAGCTTTGGCGAACAGGTTTAATATTTCGCCGATGCGCATCGGCTCCGGATCGGTCAGATGAAAGCAGCCGCCATCGAGCCCTTTTTTGTGGGCAATATGATCCATCGCATCGACCACATAGTCGACCGGTACAACGTTAATCTTGCCGCCTTCGATGCCAATGGTCGGCATCCATTGCGGCAGCATGTCGCGCATTTTTTGGATGAGCTTGAAAAAATAATACGGCCCGTCGATTTTATCGATCTCACCTGTTTGCGAATGGCCGACAACCATACCTGGGCGGTAGATGCGCCACGGGATCGTGCATTCGTTGCGCACAATCGCCTCGGAGTCATGCTTGGTGCGGAAGTAGGGGTGGTCAAGTTCCTCGGCTTCTTCAAACATATCCTCTCGGAATGTGCCGTCATACAAGCCCGCCGCAGCAATCGATGAGGTGTGATGGAAAATGCCCGCTTTTACGGCGTGGGCAAGTTCAACGGTGTGGCGCGTGCCGTCAATATTGGCGACTATTTGGGAGGCCGAATCGGCAGCCATGTCGTAGATGGCGGCGAGGTGGAACAAATGCTTGATCTTGCCTTTCATCTTGGTTAAGTCGGCGGTCGCAATACCGAGCGATGGCTTGGCCAGATCGCCGACAATCGGGACGATGCGCTTTTGCGACTTTGCGTCCTTCGCGTCGATTCCCCACCACGGGTAAATAGCTTCGAGCTTTTTCATCGATTCCTTGCGTACCAGCACATAAATTGTGCCTTCGCGCTTCAGCAGGTTTTTCACTAAAAACTTGCCGACAAAACCCGTTGCTCCGGTGACGAAATAAGTCATTTGCTGTTTCCTCCAGTGAATTTATTATTGGGTGTATTTTGAATTAACACTTGTCGGATCGTCGAAATTTTTGTTGCGATGCAGCAGAAATGCAGACAAAGACGATGCGAATTCAATTGAGATACTACACCGTGAGTTGCGCCAGTGTGTGAATTCAAGCGACGTTGCAGCTTTAAAAACACCAAATATTTGCGACGCCGACGCTATTAATGCGTCGTCAACAGATGAAGAACGAACCCATTGTGATTCAGCGTTAACGGTTAGTAAACTCCTTGCTGGGCAGTCATCTCAAGACAAAAATGCTCGGAAATCCGCGCCAAAACTAGCGTTTCTAATAAAAACGACCGAGCAAGCCTAGCGGGTATTAGTGTGTTTGCTCTAAAAACTGCGTCTATATTCACGCTCATCAAATCGTTTCATCGCTCGCATTTTCGTCAAACCTCACCGTCTCGTCATTCCACTTTTATTGGAGAATCATCATGGCAAAAGCAATCGCTAAATCAATCCCGAAGCCCGCTGCAAAAAAACCTGCCGTTAAAGCCACCAAACCAGCAGCACGCCGTCCGGCTCCACGTTCAACCAAAGCCGCAGTTAAGGCTGAAGTAACGACCGTTGCCGCTAACGCGCATAAAGTTTTTCTAGCCGGTATCGGTGCTGCAAACCGAGTACAAGACGAAGCGACCCGTGTCTATGGCCTGATCGCGAATGAAGCGCAGCGCCTTTCAACGATGACCTCCGAGGCCGCCGAATCATTGGCGACCAAAGCGAGTGCGTATGTTCAAAGCACAGTTAAAACAACGGTAAAAGAAGGTAAAAAAGTGCAAGGCCAAGCAGCCGCAGTTGCCCAAGCTAAAGCCGCCGAAGTGGCTAAAGAAGTTAAAGCGTTTGCCAAAAAATCCGAGCAAACATTCAAACAAAATATCGAACGCACGCTGAGCACCGGCATGGCCAACGCCAAACAAGGCGCAGCCCAAGCAGTAACGCAACTGGAGCATGTTTTTGAAAACCGTGTCGCCAAAACACTGAACACATTCGGTATCCCGTCGAGCCAAAATGTGCGCGAGTTGCAAGCACGTATGGCCGAATTGCAAAAGGCGCTGAACCAGTTGAATAAGCGTGGCGTTCGCGTTTAATTTATATTCTGGAGAACCGCGACAAATTTGTTGTCGTTTTGTAGTTGAGTGGGGAATATCGTAGCGATATTCCCCATTTTTATAGGACGCGAACAATACGACCCGCCACTGTTTGCACGCTGTATTTGTTGTTTTTGCCGTCATATTTTTCATTGATTTTGCCACTAAATGTCCGGAGGAAGTTTTGCCCACAGTCATTCCCACAGCGGCCCCTAAGCGAGGTACGCAAACCAGCACGCCGAGGGCCAAGCTGCCTGCGCGCGCGCCCGCTGCGCGAAAATCTGTGCCCCTGCCGACAGCCCAACGCAAGCGGAAAATTGCACTCGCGCTCGCTGGTGGCGGCCCGCTTGGTGCGATGTACGAAATCGGCGTGTTGCTGGCGCTCGATGAAGCGTTGGATGGGCTTGATTTAAACGATATGGATATCTATGTTGGCGTGTCGGCAGGCAGCTTCATCACCGCAGGCCTTGCCAACCAGCTCACGCCAATTGAGATTTATCGTTTGTTTATTGATAACGAAACCAAGAAGCGCAAAAACCGCAAGGGAGTTGTGCCTAACACTGTCGGCGCACTCAAGCCGGAGGTATTTCTGCGGCCCGCATATCGTGAGTATATTCGTCGCGTCAAGAGTGTTCCTTCTCTCGTTTGGCAAGGCGTGACGCGCTACATCGCGAGCCCTATTAAGCGCTCGCCCGTTGAGGCATTTGCGAGTTTATTCCGCGCAATTCCTGCGGGCGTGTTTGACAATGAAGCGATCGCCAAATTTTTAAGTGATACCTTCAGCCATTCGGGCCGAACCGATGATTTTCGTCAGCTTAAACACAAGCTTTATTCGGTCGCGGTGGATCTGGATACCGGCAAGGCCGTGACGTTCGGCGCACCCGGATTTGACCATGTGCCAATCTCTAAAGCAGTGCAGGCAAGTGCAGCGTTGCCTGGATTGTTCCCGCCAGTAGAAATTGATGGGCACTATTTTGTCGATGGCGCATTAAAGAAAACACTGAACGCATCACTCGCGCTGGAAGACGGTGCCGAGTTGGTGTTATGCGTGAATCCGCTTGTGCCGTTCGATGCTGATGCGGCACACAAGCGCGCCAAGAATAGTAAAAGTGCTGCGAGCGCTGCCGATACCGGAACTTGGCGGAACGCGCATATCGAAAAATTGGTTGAGGGTGGCTTGCCTGCTGTGCTTTCGCAAACCTTCCGCACAATGATTCATTCGCGGATGCACGCGGTTTTAGAAAAATACGTCAACAAATACAAGAGCGCCAGCGTCGTTTTATTCGAGCCTGCGAGCGATGACGCGCAAATGTTTTTCACGAATTTATTCAGCTACGCCACCCGCAAACAGGTTTGCGAACACGCCTACCAACGTACACGTCAGGATTTACTCGAGCGCTATTTCGAGCTCGCACCCGTGTTCAAAAAGTTCGGCATCGCAATGAACCTAGAGGTGCTCAAAGATGGTTCACGCACAATCGATGGTCGGGTCTTTAAACGCGGCGCTGCGTTGCCAAAACGCCAGCGGCTTGATGAGACGCAGCAACATTTAGCGGCGGTAATTGTTGCCTTAGAGGCGTTTGTTCAGCGTGGTCGTGTATCGTCTGGTCAATAACAACGCCATTGCAACCCACTTGCAATTCAATTGCAATTGGGTTGCAACGCCATAGCAACTTTGGTTGTGACCCAGATTGCAAGCTTGGTTGCAATCCATGCATGCAGCCCATGCTGCCGCAACGAACAGCCTAGTTTATTGCTCTCCTTGTGGTCTGCCATGCATCATCTGCGCTCCATCAAAATCAGGCTGCCGGCGTAAATCGAGCGTGAATGGGAAGGCCGGATTGCGGCCTTCGGCTCGTACACCCAAGCCTGCGTCCATCGGTCCTGGCGTGTGCCCAATCTTCTGGAAACGCGCGACCCGCCTTGCTTCCGCCTCAAATGCATTGACGGGGAAGGTCGCGTAGTTGCGACCACCGGGATGCGAGACGTGATAACTGCAGCCACCAACCGAGCGCTGCGCCCACGTATCGACTAAATCAAACACCAGCGGCGCCTGCACGCCAATTGTCGGGTGTAATGCCGACGGCGGCGCCCATGCGCGGTACCGAACGCCGGCTACAAATTCGCCTGACACCCCGGTAGGCGACATCGGCACGACGCGACCATTACAGGTGATGATATGGCGGTTGCCGGTCATGCCCGACACCTTGATTTGCATTCGCTCGACACTTGAATCTACATAGCGGGAGGTGCCGCCAATGGCCATTTCTTCACCCAGCACATGCCACGGTTCAATCGCTTGTCGCAACTCCATTGAGACGCCCTGATAGGCAACGGTGCCAAAGCGCGGAAAGCGAAATTCCAAGAACGGTGCAAACCAATCGAACGAAAATGGATAGCCGGCTGCGTTCAAATCATCAACCACATTTTTCATATCGCTCGCGACGAAGTACGGCAGCATGAACCGATCATGCAGCTCGGTTCCCCAGCGGATCAGCGGGGCGCGGTAAGGGGTTTTCCAAAATCTGGCAATGAGAGCACGCAGCAACAACATTTGCGCCAAGCTCATTTGCGGATGCGGAGGCATCTCGAACGCACGGAACTCTAGCAGCCCCAAGCGCCCGGTTGGGCCATCGGGTGAGTAGAGCTTGTCGATCGAAAATTCAGCGCGGTGAGTGTTGCCGGTAAGATCAATCAAAAAGTTGCGCAATAGACGATCCACCAGCCATGGTTGCAATGTTTCCTCGCCGGACTTCGCTTTCAAATCCATCTGCTCAAATGCGATCTCCAGCTCGTAAAGTGTGTCGTCTCGCGCTTCGTCAACACGTGGGCTTTGGGAAGTCGGTCCGATGAACATGCCGGAAAATAAATACGACAGTGCCGGATGATTCTGCCAATAAGTAATCAGTGAGCGCAGCAAATCGGGACGGCGCAGTAGTGGCGAATCAGCCGGCGTTTCACCGCCGACCGTGACGTGATTGCCGCCGCCCGTGCCCGTGTGCCGACCATCGAGCATGAATTTTTCGCAGCCCAAGCGAGTCTGGCGGGCTTCCTCGTAAAGCGTTTCGGTATTCGCTGCAAGCTCGCCCCATGTTTTGGTAGGATGGATATTGACTTCGATGACGCCGGGATCAGGCGTGATGGCGAATTTGTTAAGGCGTTTGTCAGACGGAGGTGTATACCCTTCCAAACGAACCGACAGCGTCAATTTGCTGGCCGTGACCTCGATAGCGCTCACCAACGCCAAATAGTCTTCTAGCCTTGCTACCGGGGGCATGAAGATGTAAAGAAATGCATGACCGGTTTCGCATTCACGAACCTGAACGCAAAGCGCGGTTCGTACAATACCTTTGGCGAGTTTGCCTTTTTGGATGTCGATTTCTGTGCGCGGTTTGATTTCCTTTTTTAGCGCTACGTGCGCGGACTCTTTAGGGGCAGCATCGGATGCATCAAGTTCAGGTTGATCCGCGAACGGATCGACCTCAATGATGACCTCATAATCCTCGGCTGCCATCTGCGGCAGCAAGGCGAGTGGCAACCGAAACCCAATCGGCGAATCGCCATCGAGCAAAAAAAGATGCTTGGTTTGAAGCGGCCAGACCGACGATGCCCACTCGGTCGTGGCTGTGGTTGTTGTGGTTGAGGCCGCACCTGCACCGGGCTCAACCACTTTTAAAGGCAACACATAACCCACGGCCTCGCCAATTTGCCCGGCGAGCTGCGCCAACAATTTTGCGCGTTCCGCTGGCTGTTTCAATCCCGAATCGAGCAAATCGACATTCCCTGGCAAGCTCATTTCATCGCGGATAGTGCGCCACACGCTCTCATAAGCCGGTATTGCATAGTCTGCGTCGAGGCCAAGCTGCGTGGCGAGTTCGCATACGAACGTTTTGGCATCAACTGGGGTGAGCGGTTTTGATGGCGTAGAGAACGCAAACAGCGATTCATCGTGCCAAATCGCCTTGCCATCAAGCCGCCAGAAGCAAGAAAGCGCCCAACGCGGCAGCGGCTCTCCTGGATACCATTTCCCCTGGCCAAAATGAAGCAACGATCCGGGCGCGAATTTCGGTTTTAAACGCTTCAATAAATCAGTGGCCAACGCCAATTTTTTGGGCGACATCGCGGTGAAATTCCACTCGGCACCCTCCATGTCATCAATTGAAACGAAAGTTGGTTCGCCGCCCATCGTCAGTTTGACGTCGCCCGCCTTGAGGTCAGCATCAACTTGCTCACCCAGCGCCATGATCGCTTTCCATTGCGTTTCGTTATAAGGCTTGGTGACGCGTGGGTCTTCGTGGATGCGGGTGACCGTCATCTGAAAGTCGAGCGTCGACTCACACTGATCAGTGAAGCCCGAAACCGGCGCGGCAGAGGACGGAATTGCCGCACACGCCAGCGGAATATGCCCCTCACCGGCCATCAGGCCCGAGGTTGGATCGAATCCCACCCAGCCAGCACCGGGTAAGTAAGCCTCGCACCATGCATGCAAATCTGTGAAATCTTTATCTGTACCGGACGGGCCATCCAATGATTTTTGATCGGCCACTAACTGAATCAAATAGCCGGATGCGAAGCGCGCTGCAATGCCAAAATTGCGCAAAATCTGCACCAGCAGCCAGGCTGAATCGCGGCAGGAACCTTTTGCTGACGCGAGCGTGAATTCTGGGGGCTGCACACCCGCTTCCATGCGGATCAGATAGGCGATATCGGTTTGCAATTGTTGATTCAAGGCGACCAAAAAATCAATCGTGACCATGCCAGGCCGCAATAAATGCGCGCGGGCATGTTGAATCCATTTTGTCATGAGCGGACCGGGCGTTTCTGTTTCCAGATAGGCTGTTAATTCGCGCTTATTGTCAGCTGTGTAGGCAAATGGATATTTTTCAGCATAGGCTTCAACAAAAAAATCAAACGGGTTAATCACCGTCATGTCGGCAATCAAATCTACTTCGATTGATAGCTCGGATGCGGGCTCGTTGAACACCAAACGCGCCAACCAATTGCCGTATGGGTCCTGCTGCCAGTTGATGAAATGTTTTTCGGGTTTCACCTTGAGCGAGTAACTCTCGATTGGTGTGCGGCAGTGCGCGGCCGGGCGCAGGCGCACCTCGTGCGGCGAGAGGTTTACGGCGCGGTCAAATTTGTAATGGGTTTTGTGGTGTAGTGCGACGCGGATGGTCATTAAATTTACACTTTAATTTGTACTTTGAATTGCACTTTGAATTGCATTTTGAATTGCATTTTGAAATGCATTTTAAATGTCACTCAAGCCAATCGGGATCGGGCAATTCGCCGAACACGCGGCGCAAACCGCCACCCCATCGCTGTCGCAGCATCGAAAAATAGGGGTCGCCGTCGCGGATACGCTGCTGCACGCCAACCCGCAACGAATCATTCGGGTACCACAACATATCGATCGGCATGCCAACTGAAATATTGGATTTGATGGTGGAATCAAACGAAATCAAAACGCACTTTGCGGCTTCTTTTTGTGGTGTTCCGGTAGTCACAACCCGGTCCAAAATCGGTTTGCCGTATTTCGACTCGCCAAGCTGAAAGTAGGGCGTTTCTTCGCAGGTTTCAATAAAATTTCCTTGCGGATAAATATTGAACAAGCGTTGCCGCTCACCATAAATTTGTCCGCCGATAATCAAGCTCGCCGATGCCTCGACACCTGATTGCATCATCGCGGGTCCGTCGCGGCGCTGAATTTCTCGCAGCGCTTCGCCCGCAATGGTGGCGACATCAAACATTGATTTGGCGTTCCAGATCGTCGGCTCATCGGGCGCTGCAAATTGTTGGCGATCCAGAATATTCACTACCCCCTGCGTTACTGATAAATTTCCGCTGGAAAGCAAGACGATGACACGGTCATCTGATTTGTCATACACCTTCATTTTGTTGAACGTGGAAACATGATCCACGCCGGCGTTGGTCCTTGAATCCGAGGCAAAAATCATTCCCGAATCAAGACGAATGGCAACACAGTAAGTCATATTGGTTTCAACTTGGAAGGATTAATCATGATGTGCTCGCTCACATTGAAGTAGTTAGCGTTGGCGCAAAAAAAGCTTTGTCAATTTCGTTACCGAGCTTATTGCTCGACTCTAAAAATGCTGTTAAGTACTCGTGTAAACCGCCATGAAAAATATTTTGCATCGTGCCAAATTGCAGCGCCGCATATATTTCACCGGCTTGACGGGTAGCCTCCAGCGATGACCGATTTTGTACGGTGCACAAGATTTCATAAACATCACGATAACAAAATCGTATCGAGCGTGGAATGTCGTCGCGCAAAATCAGTAATTCGGCCACTTTTAGCGGCGTAATTATGTCGCGATATACCTTGCGGTAAGATTCAAACGCAGAGACTGATCTCAGCACAGCCGACCATTGATAGTAATCGACCGCGCCCCCGACATCTTCCACGCTTGGCAACAAGACATGGTATTTGACGTCCAGCATTCGTGCGGTGTTGTCGGCTCGTTCCATGTAACTGCCAAGGCGGTGGAATTGAAACGCTTCATCACGGCGTATTGTGCCGAAAGTCACGCCGCGAAATAAATGCGAGCGCTCTTTGACCCAATCAAAAAATGATGAAATGCCGCGTGCATACAAGCGATCCTCATCCATATTTTGCATTTCAAGCCAAGTGCCGTTCAGCACTTCCCACATTTCGCTGGTGATGGTGCCGCGCACGGCCCGCGCATTCTCGCGCGCTTGCTTGGCGCAGCTATAAATAGACGAAGGATTATCGGCATCGAGCGCCATAAAGTGCAGCACTTCTTTTGAATTCACAATCGCGTGTCGTCCACTAAATGGAAACAGTGTGCCGGTGATATTGAGTGGCGCAAACCATTCCTGATCTTGCAAGTCGGGGTCTTTGGTTAAGAGAGACATGCGATACGCAACATCCAAAATCCGTGCGGTGTTCTCGGCACGTTCAACATTGCGGGACATCCAATAGAGCGTCGAGGCGGTTCTTGATAACATAATGATTGTTCCTTAGTCCCTCATAGTCCCTAGGTCTACAAGTCGTTTGTCAGTTTGTGGCTGTCTGGAGCCGCGTGAACTGTCATGGCTACAAAAATTGGCCGACGAACATCAGTCGACGATCCAGGTATCTTTTACCCCACCACCTTGGGATGAATTAACGACTAATGAGCCTTCGCGTAAGGCTACGCGCGTGAGCCCACCCGGCACAAAATTGACTGTTTTGCCCGATAGCACATAAGGCCGCAAATCAATGTGGCGCGGCGCCAAGCCTTTATCAATGAAAGTCGGACAGACCGAGAGCGACAAGGTCGGTTGCGCTATGAACCGTCCTGGCGCGTCTAGCACACGCTGTTTGTAGCGTTCTCGCTCATCTTTGGTGCTAGTAGGGCCGATCAGCATGCCGTAGCCGCCTGAGCCTTGCGCTTCTTTGATGACCAAATCTTGCATATTGGTCATGACATAATCAAGGTCTTTTTTATTGTCGAGCATATAGGTGTGGACGTTTTTAAGAATCGGTTCTTCATCAAGATAAAAACGAATCATGTCCGGCACATGGGGGTACATCGACTTGTCGTCAGCTACGCCCGTGCCAACAGCGTTTGCCAATGTCACCCGCCCCGCGCGGTATGCTCGCATGAGGCCGGGAACGCCGAGCATGGAATCCTTGCGGAATGCCTCGGGATCAATAAAATCGTCGTCTATTCGTCTGTAGACCACATCGACTTTTTTGGGCCCTTGCGTGGTGCGCATGAATAAGGTGTCGTCTTGTACAAACAAATCAACGCCTTCGACTAACTCAATGCCCATCTGCTGCGCCAAAAATGCGTGCTCAAAATAAGCGGAATTAAAATTTCCCGGCGTCATCAACACAACAGTTGGATTGTCGACGCCGACTGGTGCCGCATTGCGCAGTGTCTCCAATAGAAGATCAGGATAATGATCGACGGGGCGAACACGCTGCTGCGCAAACAATTCGGGAAATAGTCGCATCATCATTTTGCGGTTTTCGAGCAAGTACGAGACGCCAGACGGTGTGCGTAAATTGTCTTCAAGTACA
>JANYBL010000052.1 GCA_025360815.1 Burkholderiales bacterium | reverse complement strand
TCGACGTGATGTTGGTGCTGATTATCATGATGATTATCACCATCCCACCGCAAACCCACGCGATCAAGTTGAACATGCCGATCAACAACAATCAGCCGCCGCCCCTGAAGGAGCCGGTTATTGTTCAGATCGACATCGATTTTGACGGCACGATTTTGTGGAACGCGGTTGCCGTCACAAACGCTGAACTTGATGCCAAGTTAATCGAAGCGGCAGCGATGGAAACCCAGCCTGAAGTGCACGTGCGTCCCAATAAATTGGTTGAGTACAAATATGTTGCGCACGTTATGGCCGCTGCACAACGACTCGGTGTAACCAAAATGGGCATTGTTGGTAACGAACAGTTTGTTAAGTGATTTGAATCAAATGAAACGCGGCCCCGGCCGCGTTTCCCCTTTTCAACTTTCCCCTCTTTGGGATGCCAATCCATGATTAAATTCGCATTTTCCGCTGGGTTTTCGACGTTGTTATCCATGTTCAAACGAAGCCTGACCGCCTGCGCAATCGTTAGTGCGATATTTGTCATGGTTTCTCACGCCAGCGCTCAAGAGGCGGTCCGCCCCGAAGTGGGTAAGCCATTGCAGGCCGCCAATGATCTAATGAGAGCCGGCAAATTTAAAGACGCGCTTAACAAAGTTCGCGAAGCCGAAAAAGTGAGCGGCCTGACCGCGCAAGAAAGCTATTTAGTCAATAGTTCGATGGGTTCGGCAGCGTCCGGCGCGGGCGATTCTGCCACTGCTATCCGCGCATTTGAAGCCGTGCTGGCGTCTGGCAAAGCGCCCGGCGCAACGCAGCTGAAGATTGTTGAAGCATTAGTTGGCATGCAATACTCCGCTAGAAATTATCCCGCTGCGATTCAAATGGCAACGCGCTATTTCCGCGATGGCGGCGGTAGCGGCCAGGTCCGTACGCTCATGATCCAATCGTATTTTCAGAGTGGTGATTTTGCCAATGCGGCGAAGGAATCATTGACCGATATTCAAGCCGACGAAAAAGCGGGCCGTGCGCCATCGGAAGAAAAACTGCAATTATTGGCCAATAGTTATCTGCGCCAAAAAAATGGTAATGGCTATATCGCGACCATCGAAAAATTGCTGAATTACTATCCGAAGAAAAGTCTTTGGGCAGATGTTGTTTCGCGGTTGCAATCCAAGCCTGGCTTTGCGGATCGGCTGGCGCTCGATGTTTATCGACTCCGTTTAGCCACCGGCAATTTGACCGCAACCAACGATTTCATGGAAATGTCGCAGCTCGCTTTGCAGGCCGGCTTCCCCAGCGAAGCCAAGAAAGTTGTTGACGAAGGTTATGCCTCGGGTGCGCTGGGTAAGGGTGCTGAGGCGGCTCGCCACAAACGCCTCAAAGATTTGGTCGAATCCAGAGTGGCCGAAAATGCGAGCGTGATTGCAGCGGGCAGCAAAGCCGAGGCCGAAGCCAATGCCGCGCGCAACGGCGACGCGTTATTCACATTGGGCTACAACCGTTTCACCGCGGGGCAATCCAGTGGGACCGGGATGATGGAAGCCGCCATCAAAAAGGGCGACATGAAGCGCCCCGAAGATGCCAAATTGCATTTGGGAATTGCGCTCCTCCAATCGAACCAAAAAGTTCGTGGCGTGCAAATGCTCAGAAGCGTGAAGGGCGACGATGGCGTGGCGGATATGGCGAACCTTTGGGTTATTTTCTCGCGCTAAAACTTGGTTAGTTGGTCTCGGGAAGTGAAGCGCGAAGCAGGATTTGCTGGATGCCTCATGCTGTGAGCCGATGGTGTACTGGCGCGGTGGTGCGGTGGTGCAATGGTGTTAGCGGGTTTTCCTTAGTCGCCAGCGCGTGGATTTTTTGGCTTCAGACATTGCCTTGAACATTCTTCTTAAGCGCACTGAACACGCCTGCATTACTTGCTATCGCATCGCTGCACCTCACGTTAGCTAACGCCCGTCGCGCTAATCAGTTCACATTCCCATCCTCATCCTCATCCATTACCTCTTCACCTAAACAACTGAATATGTTGACTCCCAACGCCGCGACGTCCGCCCCTACCGGCACTTGCGGCGTTTGCGGCGTTTGCGTTTTCTTTACCGGCTTGTCTGGCTCAGGCAAAACCACTCTTGCTACTGCCCTCGACGCTTACATCCGCGTCGATGCGAGTAGGGCCACGACGCTGCTTGATGGCGACGTGATCCGCACCCACTTATCGAGCGAGCTCGGGTTTTCGCGTGAACATCGCGATTTGAATATTCAACGTATCGGTTTTGTTGCCAGCGAGGTCGTTAAGCACGGCGGCTTTGTGATTGTGTCGGCGATTGCACCGTTTGAAAACGCCCGCCAAGCGGCGCGGCAGTTGGTGGAAGCAACAGGCAGATTTTATCTCATCCACCTCGCCACGCCGCTGGCAGTCTGCGAAGCGCGTGATGTGAAGGGTTTGTATGCCAAGGCCCGCGCCGGGCTCCTGAAGGGCTTTACGGGCGTTTCTGACCCCTATGAGATGCCCGCTGATGCCGAGGTTTGCATCGACACTTCCGCCATGCGTGTTGAAGCTGGCATTGCCCACATCATCAGCCGCCTCAAGGCGGACGGCGTGCTGTAGCTGTCGGCTAATATTCCATTTGCATTTTCATTCCATAGGCACTTTTCTTCGATAGGCACTTTCATTCCATAAGCACTTTCGGTCAATCGCCGACGACCAACCACCAACCCATGCATTTCATCGATATTTTTAATGGTGACGCCGATGGTCTTATCGCCCGTCACCAATATCGTCTGGCCAACCCGGTTCCAGCAGCGCAGCTTCAGCTCATTAGCGGCACGAAGCGCGATATTGCGCTCGTTAGCCGCGCACTCCCAATGATGCTGACGCAGGAGAGCGGTGAGGCTGAAGTCACTATTTTTGATGTTTCATACGACCGAAACGAAGCGGCAGTGGACCAATTACTGTCGCAAGGCGTGCAGGTTCGTTATTTTGACCATCATCGTGCCAGTTTACTAAAACCACATCCCGCGCTCGATGCCAATATCGATACTGCGCCAACGGTCTGCACCAGCCTGTTGGTGGATCGCCATCACAGCGTGAATGGTCGATATCGACGCTGGACAATTGTGGCGGCGTTTGGCGATAACCTCATTGAAGTCGCCACAAAGCTTGGGCATGCAGCATCAATAGCGCCAACTGAGATAGCGCAGTTGCATGCGTTTGGTGAAGCGCTTAACTACAACGCCTACGGTGATGCTGAGACGGATTTAGTTTTTCGACCGGTAGATTTGGCCAAACGATTGGAACCGTACGCGGATCCTTTAGAGTTTATGCGCGCTGAAACCGTGTTTGCCACGCTCAAGCAAAGCATGGCATCCGACCTGCACCACGCCGCCGTGGTGGTGCCGTATCGCACAAATCCAGCCTATGCGATCTATCGCTTTCCCGATGCGCCTTGGGCTCGGCGGGTGAGTGGCGTGTTCGCGAACCGGATCGCCGAATCAAATCCCACCCGCGCGCATGCGCTTCTGACGCCAAACGCGGGCGGAAATTTTACGGTCAGCATTCGTGCGCCAATCATCGCAACGCAAAGTCACCATCGCGCCGATTATGTCGCGATTGCGTTTGCAGGCGGTGGGGGTCGTGTAGGTGCGGCGGGCATTAACGCATTGCCTGAACCGGAAATCGAGCAATTCATTCGAAAAATGGAAGCGGTGTTTTCGCAATCGTAAAATGCCTCAAACGCCCCGCCAGCACTAGAGTTTGGCAGTAATTTCCCGTATATTCGCGTGGGTTGGTGCCAAATTTAGCATCTTTTTAATGTCGGTCAATTCCAGCGGTTGAGTCCAGTTAGAATATCGATTCACCGATAAATTTTTGACCCGTCCAAACCCATGAAGCAATATCACGAACTCATGCGCCTCGTGCTCGAGCACGGCGCACCAAAATCAGACCGCACCGGTACCGGCACATTGTCTGTTTTTGGCCACCAAATGCGGTTTGATTTAAGCGCCGGTTTCCCGCTGGTGACGACTAAAAAGCTGCATCTCAAATCGATAATCCATGAGTTGCTGTGGTTCTTGGCGGGCGATACGAATATTAGATATCTGAAAGAAAACGGCGTGTCCATTTGGGACGAATGGGCCAATGCCGAGGGCGAGTTGGGCCCCGTGTATGGCTACCAGTGGCGCTCTTGGCCCGCGCCCAACGGCGTGCATATTGATCAAATTTCCGAAATCATTGAGCAAATAAAAACCAATCCGGACTCTCGACGAATCATTGTTTCGGCGTGGAATGTCGCCGATATTCCGAAGATGGCGTTAGCACCCTGCCACGCGTTTTTTCAGTTTTACGTCGCCAACGGCAAGCTCTCTTGTCAGCTTTATCAGCGCAGTGCCGATATTTTTTTGGGCGTGCCGTTTAATATTGCATCGTATGCATTGCTGACAATGATGGTGGCGCAAGTTTGCGGACTCAGGCCGGGTGATTTTGTGCATACCTTGGGCGATGCCCATTTGTATTCCAACCATCTCGATCAAACGCGCGAGCAATTGAGCCGCGGTTTTAAGCCATTGCCGACGATGACCTTGAACGCGGATGTGAGCAACATTTTTGACTTCAAATACGCCGATTTCACACTGACGAATTACGATCCACATCCCGCCATTAAAGCGCCGATTGCGGTTTAAACATGGCACTTTCACTCATCGTTGCCATTGCCAAAAACCGCGTCATCGGCCATCAAAATAAAATGCCATGGCATCTACCCGCCGAGCTGCAATATTTTAAGCGCGTCACCATGGGGCACGCCATTATCATGGGGCGCAAGACGTTTGAATCGATTGGCAGGCCGCTCCCGGGGCGGCAAAACATTGTTGTGACGCGCAATGCCGAATTTACGGCAGCCGGTGTGGATGTTGTGCATTCAGTTGACGCTGCCATTGCTATCTCGTCTAGTTCGGCTACCGATGACACCTCAGCGCAAACAGGCGCATTCATCATCGGCGGGGCGACCCTCTATGCCGAAGCGCTTGCCTACGCCGACAAACTCTACATTACCGAAGTCGATGCAGCGCCCGAGGGCGACACGTTTTTTCCGGCGCTGAATCAGCGTGAGTGGGTTGAGACGTCACGAGAGCGGCGCGAAGCCGACGACAAAAATATTTTTGCGGTTGAGTATGTCGTGCTAAATCGGATTGCTCAACAAGCGAGCTAGGATCGAACCAGACCAAACAGCCGCGCGATCACGCGGCGGCATTCATGATCGATCATCGTACCAATACGCCTTGGTAAATTTTTCAACGCGGCTTTTATCAATTAGCATCCAAAATGCCACGCGCGGCATCCTGAAAAAATAATGCCAATCGCCGTGTTTGTCGAATTTGCGGGTGGAGGTGACGGCCTGCGCGCCGCGAGCCCGCGCAAAACGCTGCTTGCGGCCATCCCTACGACCAAGCCGTTTGAGATCGACCAAGAATTGAATATCTTCTGCGTACGTGAGCGACTCATCATAGCCGCCAACGGCTTCAAAATCAGCCCTACGGCAAAACACCACGCCAGCATCAAAGCCCATCAACAGCGCAACCGGTGCGGCACACAGCCATGTGGCGAACAGCCCAAGCGACCAGCGATCAGGCTTCACGCCCGTCGCCCCAACAATCACGCGGCCCGATGCCAACGTTTGCTCAATCGCGTTAAATGTATCCGGATGAATCCGAGAATCCGCATCAATAAAGCAAACAATCTCCCCCTCCGCAATCGATGCGCCGCCATTACGCGCCGCAGCAATGGCACGTTTCTCAACCAAGATCACACGGCAGCCGCCCTCGCGGGCAATAACGGCAGTCATGTCTGTTGAAGCGTTATCAGCAACGATCAACTCGATAGCATCACGCCCGCCAAGTCCCTCAACAGCTCGATATTGTCGGCGTGCAGCCTCCACAGAATCGAGTAGCGCGGGCAGCAGAGCCGCTTCGTTGTGGGCGGGGACAATGAGCGAAATACGGGGTGTTTTTAAAGACGCTACCAGGTTCATTTTTTTGACAGCACGCTTCTCTTGCCAATTGCCAATATCCCCATTGAGATTGTTAGCATCGTTACTTCCAGATGATCATCGCGCAAACGGAACTTCTGCGCGTGTGCTCGGGTAGCGGTAGCGGTAGCGATAGCCATATCTATAGCGATAGTGATAGTGATAGTGATAGTGATAAGGATATCCCAACGGATTGATCGGAAGGTCGCTAATAAATTCGCTATCAACGCGCAATCGAAGCCCAATATCATTGTTTGGATAACAGCCTTTTTCTCTTTTGAATTGCGCAACCGGTGTGCTCAATATTTTACGCCCGCTTTTGCGCGGCCTTCGTAAAGGTCAACAATTGCACCAACGCGTAATTTATGTAGAAAAAAGCAACCACAACCGAAAAAAACGCGGCAAAAACGAATGCAATTTTTCGGTATAACGTTTCCACGTTTGCGAACTAAACAAACAATTTGTCATAAGCCTTCAACAGCGTCTGATGCATTTTGCTGCCCTGATAGTCGGCCCCCAGCGTCTCCAAACCAAAGAATCGCTCACTTCGATCAATCAAGGCTATCGCATGCCGCACCGATTCTTCGCCGTACAATAACACCATCGAACGATGATAGTCAGCGCCGTCTTCCACATTCAACATGCTTTCGATACAACGATAAACCAAGCGACGTTTCGGTTCCAAATCGGCAAAATGATGGATCCAATCGCAGCCTTCCAACACGGCTTCTTTATCGCCAACAACCAGCGCCAGCAGTGTTTTTAGTTCGCCGATGCGTAGTTGCTTCCATGGCGTGCCGTCGGGAATGGCGAGCCCTAAAATCTCCCACAGCGGACGATCATCTCCCATGTTGATGGTTTGTAAATGCGACAGCATCTCAGCACATTCGGTTTCGGTTAATTCATGCAGGCGAATGAGATCGGGGCGCAAGTCGTTACCGACGCTGTTGTTTTCCCATTCCAGATCCTCCACCGGATAAATCTCTGACATGCTAGGCACCAATATGCGACAACTATAGGCGCCCTGTTCGCTAAAATCAGCCACATAAATATCGTAGCCCTCGCCATGAATGCAATTCACCAGCCAATGATAATCCGCCTCAGTCGTAACGCTAAAATTCCAATCGACAAACGGGAAATCTGGGGTGTCGCGCATGAAGTTCCAGCTAATCACGCCGCTGGAATCAACGAAATGGATTTCCAAATTATTGACAGCGTTGATTTCTTCCATATCAAAGCTGGGCTCTGGGAAACCTTCCAACGACGATAAGGCGCGGCCTTGCAGCAGCTCGGTCATCGCGCGTTCCAGCGCAATTTCGAAGCGTGGATGTGCGCCGTAACTTGAGAATACGCCTTGGTCTTTGGGGTGAATGAGCGTCACATTCATCACCGGATACTTACCGCCCAGCGAAGCATCTTTGACCAAAATGCCGAACCCCGCTTTGCGCAAACCGTCAATACCTGCGCGAATGTTGGGGAAGCGTGAAATTACATCGTCGGGCACCTCGGGTAAGCATAGACCCTCGGAGATAATGCGGTATTTCACCCAGCGCTCGAAAATTTCCGACAGCGCTTGGGTGCGGGCTTCCACTAGTGTGTTGCCTGCAGCCATGCCGTTGCTGACATACAAATTACCGATGATGTTCACTGGAAAAAAGGTCTCGGCGTCATCTTTCAAACGCTTGTAAGGCAGCGCGCAAATGCCGCGTTTGGCGTTGCCAGAGTTTAAATCGACCAACACCCCGCTGTCGATTTCACCTTCGGGGTTGTAAAAAGCTTGCAGCTTTTTGTTCAACATTTCTTTGTGCCATTTGCCGTCTGCTGTGGGCGCGAACCAACGCTCTTGCGGATAATGTACGAACGGTTTACTGGCGCGCGTTTCGCCGAGATAAAAATGCGTCCAAAAATAATGTGTGCCGAGCCGCTCAAAAAACTCGCCATACGCGCTCGCCCGTGCCGCCAGCTCGGTTGCACCTTTGCCATTAGAGAACAGCATCGGGCATTCATGATCTTTCATGTGGGTTGACCAGATACCATCGACCTCATGCAGTAGTGAGGATTCATCCAACACAAAGCCACGCGCAGCGAGCTTTGCTTTCATGGTTTCAATGGTCGATTCGAGCGGGGCGTCTTTACCGGGAATGAAGGTTTGCATATTGGACTTTACGATCTTTTTATGAATAAATTCTGGACAAGTTACTTGCGGATGCGATGCCGATAATACGACTCTAACACCGGAATGTGATGGTCAAAGTTTCAGTCCTGAATTTGGTGCTGGATTCGGGCAACAACCGCGCTGAAATAGAAGCGTTAGCTGCTTCGGCAATTGAAAATTAATCGCAATTAAGTCAATCTGGCGCGATCATGCTGAAGAGCCGATACTAGCAACTGTTGCTCAAAACATAAAACCAAACGCCGAGGAAGATTTGATGAACCCCGCAAAAGTTGCCGCACTGCTCGATACGCTCAAGGCCGCCTGTAGCCGCCAATTTCGCTTTAATCCGCGCCGAGTGGCTGCTGGGATGCGCTATGTAAAGTCTGAAGGGAATGCGCCAAACTTAGTGCATGTTTTTCGCGATTCACACAGCCATTCGCAAATCGAAATAAAGCTGACCATGGCCACCCTGCGAGCACATCAAGGCGACGCGACCCATCACGCACACTGGTCTGAGGCCGAGCTTGCTCGCTACCGCCATACGGACGCGGAGATTGATGCTGAAATCGCGTCGAAGCAAGCGGCGCTTGACTACACCATAAATTGCGCGCTTTACCAAGATTTCCGCGAACGGTTGCTATCGCACTACAAAACTTGGCCAAGTTATCAGCCCGGCAGTGTGACTGCAAAAGAAGCCGCTCGCGAACTCGTCAGCGCGTTGTCAGCAGCAAACGATTCGCGTCTCGCTGAATTCACCGCGCACATGAATACCAACGATTTAGAAGCGTTAGCGCATATGCTGCTCGCACCTTGTCATATTGAGGTTGGAGAAGCGGCGAACGTGGTGGAGATAGCGAAAGGACAGGCTGGTAACGGTGCTTCGTAGCGATGGTCTGGCGTGCAGCGTCAGCAGCGCGATTGCGCCGAGGCTGATTAGAAATTGGTGCGGCGCTTGTCATTGTTTGCCCGGGCTACTCGATGCTGTGCAAGCGTCAATCCAACGACTAACTCAACCTTAATCCAACCCTTAACCCAACCACTCAGGCCGAAAGGCATCGTTCGTAATAGACGTTAAAACATGATCCCGCCAAGCGCCATCAATGAACAAATAATCCTTGGAAAAGCCGTCAATCCGAAACCCCAGATTGGCCAAAAGTTTGCCACTACGAATATTTTCGGGGCGATAGTTCGCGCCGATACGGTGGAGTTTTTGCTCGATGAACATGAAGCGGATGGCGGCTTCAAGCGCCTCGTGCATCAGGCCGCGTCCTTCATAGGCCTGGTCGATTTTGTAGCCCATCAGGCAAGAACAAAACGGGCCGCGAAAAATTTGGCTAAAGCCGATGCTGCCAACCACGGTTGACAGATCATCTCTGGATTGCATCCAGAGCCGAATAGCGCTGCGGTCGGCGAAGGCCTTGTGGATCGACGTAATCTGATCATGCCAGTACACGTCGGTGTAAACATCTTCAGACACCGGCGGATCCCAATGAACGAAGTGGTCGCGATTGCGCTCTAGGAAAACCCGCTGCATTACAGCATGTTCCGGTTGCGGCAGTACTAAAAGCAATCGCTTTGTTTCAAGGACAAATTTTGCCATAAAACGATGCGCGAGCTAGTCCGTATCGCGCAAAAAACGCACATGCTCAATGCGATCGCCACTGGCGTTTAAGCGATAAATAACCACCGCATGGTTTATTGCCGGCACACGACCAGTGATGCGTTCTTCATCAATCACATAACGACCGATTCTGGTGCGGTTAGCCAACGCGCAATAGAGGCTTGGCGAGTTCCTAAACAAGGCCTCGTAACGCGGCTGCATCTGGGCATGGCCCGTTAACAATAGACTGCCCGCGCCGTCTTCGACCACGCAATCAGCCGTGTAGCAGGCTAGAAAACGTGCAACGTCCCCCGCATTGTAGGCTTCGAGTTGTGCTTGGACGGGATCAAAATTCGACGTCAAAATACTATCCCGCAAACACCAACCATTGTGCCGCCCACATCTCATTGGGCGTTCGTTTGAAACCGGATTTAGCGAACTGATGCCAACGTCCGACGATGAATGACATCACCGCGTTGGCAAACGCGTTTGGATCCAGCGTCTCGTGCAATGCACCCGATGTGGCCGCCAGGCGGGCACTTTGCCGGATGGAGGCCTCCAAGCGATCATGCAATTGATTCATCCGTGCCTGCAAGCGTTCGTCTTCGTTGACAAGCGCATCGCCAATCAAAACGCGGGTCATGCCGATATTTTTTTGCGCAAAATTGAGCAACATCGCGGCGATGGCTTCGATTTGTTTCATACCGTCGTTTTTGATCGCGTCGTCAGCTTGAATTTTAGTGACAAGTTTAAAAACAGTCTCTTCGACAAACTCGATCAAGCCTTCAAACATTTGCGCTTTGCTGGCGAAATGGCGATACAGTGCGGCCTCCGATACATCCAGCCTTTTCGCCAATAGAGCAGTCGTGATTTTTTCACCCTTTGGCTGCTCCAGCATTTCGGCGAGTGACTGCAAGATTGCGCGACGACGTTCTCCGGGCTCACGTTTGGCCATGTTGCTCCCCTATTTTTCTTGAATGGTGCTGAAGAAATACTGCAGAAATAAATTGGGCAGCGGCTTAACGTCGCCCACCGAAAATTGATCCTAATACCCCGCGAATAATTCGTCGTCCCGCCTCACTGGCCATGGCACGTGCAGCGCTTTTCATCGCTGATTCGGCGATGCTTTCACGGCCATGTCCGCTGGATGTTCCGCCGCCCAGCATACCGCCGACCTTATCCAACATCCCACCAAAGCCGCCGCCGTTACCCTTAGTTGATGCCGTGCCGGTTGCACCAGCTGGACCGCCGCTGCCTCCGTTCCCACCTGCCCCACCGCGCCGGGCCTGCAACTTTTCAAATGCTGACTCGCGATCCACTGCGTTTTCATAATGTCCTGCCACAACTGAGATGGATATCAGTTGTTTGCGCTCCGCAGGCGTGATTGGGCCAATCTGCGAATTCGGCGGACAAATGTAGGCGCGCTCTACCACCGTCGGGCGACCTTTATCGTCGAGGAATGAGACCAGCGCCTCGCCGACGCCAAGTTCGGTAATCACTTTTTCTACGTCGAGCTTTGGATTCGCGCGGAAGGTCGTGGCCGCCGCCGTGACGGCCTTTTGGTCGCGGGGCGTGTAGGCGCGCAGGGCGTGCTGGATGCGGTTGCCAAGTTGGCCCAACACGGTATCGGGAATGTCGAGCGGGTTTTGTGTAACAAAATAAACGCCGATGCCTTTGGACCGGACGAGTCGCACGACTTGCTCAATCTTGTCGAGCAATTCCTTCGGCGCCTCATTGAAGAGCAGGTGCGCTTCATCAAAAAAGAACACCAGTTTTGGCTTGTCGGCATCGCCCACTTCCGGCAATTGTTCAAACAATTCCGAGAGCAGCCAAAGTAGGAAAGTCGAGTATAGGCGGGGACTTTGGAGCAATTTGTCGGCGGCGAGAATGTTGATGACGCCCATTTGTTTGCCGTTGGCGTCAATGGTTTGCATCAGATCATCCAGCGACAACGCGGGCTCACCGAAAAATTTTTCACCGCCTTGTTGTTCCAACGTCAGCAAGCCGCGCTGAATCGCGCCGATTGAGGCTGATGAAATATTGCCGTAGCTGGTCGTAAACTGGCTCGCGTTTTCGCCAACCCAAGACAGCAGCGCGCGTAGGTCTTTCAAATCGAGCAGCAGCAGACCATTGTCGTCAGCGATTTTGAATGCCAAATTGAGCACGCCGGTTTGCGTGTCGTTTAGATTAAAAATCCGCGCCAGCATGAGCGGACCCATCTCAGAAATCGTCGCCCGAACAGGGTGACCTTGCTCGCCAAACACATCCCAAAGCGTGACGGGGCAGGCGGCGGGTGCTAGCGCGATGTTTAGTAATTTGGCGCGCTCTTCAACCCGCAAGTTTGCATCCGCGCCCACTTTGGCCGCTTGGGAAATGCCCGTTAAATCGCCTTTCACATCGGCCATAAAAACGGGCACACCAATATTCGAAAAATGCTCCGCCAAAACCTGCAATGAAACCGTTTTGCCCGTGCCGGTCGCACCAGCAATTAAGCCGTGCCGGTTGCCCATGTTGGGCAGCAGCACTAAATCGGCGAATTTGCTCTCGGCAACATCGCTAGCGCAGTTGGTTTTCGCGATCAAAAGTGGGTTTGTCATGGCATTTCAGCTCGAATCAAATGGTGCGTAGCGTAAGTGAATGGTAACATCACATGTTGAAAATTACTTTAAATCTGTGTCCAAATTGTTAAAATTTGCGGCACGACCAGCGGCAAGGGAAATGATCATGGCAGGACATAGTAAATGGGCAAATATTCAGCACCGCAAAGGCCGCCAGGACGAAAAGCGCGGCAAGATTTTTACCCGACTCATTAAGGAAATTACGGTCGCATCCCGCTTGGGTGGCTCGGATGCCGGCACCAATCCGCGGCTACGGCTGGCGACGGACAAAGCTTACGAAAACAATATGCCCAAAGACACAGTCGAGCGCGCGATCAAGCGCGGTGCTGGCGAGCTCGAAGGCGTGAATTACGAAGAGATTCGCTATGAGGGCTATGGCTTAAATGGCGCGGCGATTATTGTCGACTGCATGACCGATAACCGCGTTCGCACCGTGGCCGAAGTGCGCCATGCGTTTAGCAAGCATGGCGGCAACATGGGCACCGATGGTTCGGTCGCATTCTTATTTAAACATTGTGGTCAGCTCATGTTCGCGCCGGGCACCAATGAGGAGAGGCTCATGGAAGCCGCGTTGGAAGCCGGTGCAGAGGATATTGTCAGTAACGATGACGGCTCGTTCGAAGTGGTGACCGGCCCCTACGATTTTACAAACGTGAAGGTAGCACTTGAAAAAGCCGGATTCAAAGCCGAGTTTGGCGAAGTCGCAATGAAGCCATCGGTTGAGACCATGATTGAAGGCGAAGACGCGATCAAGATGCGTAAGCTTTTAGATGCGATGGAAAGCTTGGACGATGTGCAGGAGGTATACACCTCGGCCGTGATGAATGAAGTGGACGAGGCGGGCTAAATCACCATGTCGGCTCATCCGCCAGCAGGTTCACTGCCGCCCAATATCCTCATCACCACGACCGATAGCGTGGAGGGAAAGCGCATCGCGCGTTACTTGGGCATTGTTACCGGCGAGGCGAGTGCCGAAGTGAACCTAGTGTCGAGCGCCGGTGATAAGCCAGTCGCAGGATTCGCCGATTCGTACCATAAGGTCATTCCCGGTGTACGCGATTCCGCACTGCGCGGCGCAATGCAAGGTGCGGCGCAATCGGGTGGCAACGCGATTATCGGCACCAAAATTGACTACATCATTCATGGCAGCGGGCGTGGCATGGTGCTGGTTTCGGTGACGGGGACGTCGGTGGTGCTGGAGGATTTGGGATGAGTGTCGAGCGGGGCTTAGACGCGCTAACTAAAGCAAAACGCCTGTTTATCCCAGAGCGTATTGAAAGCGAACGACTTGTTTTGATTGCGAGCGACGCCACTCAGGCTGAAGCAACGTTTGAAGCAGCTTACGAATCGCGTCATGAATTGAGCCCGTGGATGCCTTGGGCTTATCCGGAGCCAACCTGGGCTGCTACCTGCGCATTTCATGCCGATGTGCGTGCTAAGTGGTTTGCGCGTGAGATGCTAGATTTTCAAATCGTCGAAAAGTCGAGTGGCAAATTGATCGGGAAATGTGGATTTCATTCCATTGATTGGAGCGTACCTAGGCTCGAAATCGGATATTGGCTTCGCACCTCAGCTGCTGGTAACGGGTATTGCGCGGAAGCCGTTAAGTTATTAGTAACCTTCGGTAAAAATGAACTCAATGCGGTGCGTCTCGAAATTCGCAGCGATCCGCGTAACGAAAAAAGCCGCGCCGTTGCTGAGCGTTGTGGCTTTACGCTCGACGGCATTCTCAAACAAAACATGCGTGGGCCAGATGGCAACTTGCGTGACTCCTGCGTTTACGCGTTGGTGCTTGTTTGAAAATCCTGGGAATCGATCCGGGGTTGCGTGTGACCGGTTATGGCGTGATCGATAAGGTCGGCAACAACTTAAGCTATGTCACCAGCGGTTGCATCAAAACACCAACCGGTGAATTGCCAGACAGGCTTAAAAATATTTTGAATTCGGTGCAAGAAGTGATCCGCCTGTTTGCGCCCGAACAAGTGGCGATTGAGAAAGTATTTGTCAACGTGAATCCGCAATCCACGCTGCTGCTCGGCCAAGCGCGCGGCGCGGCAATTTGTGGCGCGGTGCTACATGATTTGCCGGTCGCAGAATACACGGCGTTGCAAGTCAAGCAAGCGGTCGTTGGCAACGGCCACGCCGATAAAGAACAAGTTCAGCAAATGGTCAAACGCTTGTTGAAATTGCCCGGCTTGCCGGGGACCGATTCGGCTGATGCGCTGGCGTGTGCAATCTGTCATGCTCACGGTGCGGCGATTGGCGGGCTGTCGACGAAGGGTTATCGCGTAAAAGGTGGCAGATTGGTGGGTGGCCGACTGGCGGGTGGCAGTACCGTGATCGGGAATGCAAAAATCGCCAAGCTGAAAGTCGCTAAAGCGAAAGTTTGAAACGCCGATTGAAAAACAAATTGAAACAAAAATTTCGCAATAAATTTATGGAAAGCACATCATGGTAAAAGAAAAAACCGGCGCAAAACAAAATGCGAAACCCAATGCGAAAAATGCGCCTGAAGCGGTACCCCAAGGGTTATCCCGAGGCGAACGTGAAGCCGCCAAACGCGCTCGCAAGTTGCGTCGGCAAACCTCCGCCGATGAGCAAAAGCTATGGCATCAGTTGCGCGATAAGCAGCTCGACGGCTTTCGCTTTAAACGGCAACGCTCGATTGGCAAGTACATTGTCGATTTTGTCAGCGAAGAGCGAAAATTGATTGTTGAATTGCGCGATCGATTGCCGGATTCAAACCCGATGGAAAAAGCGCGTGCCGCCTATTTTAAAGCGCAGGGATATCTGGTGCTGCAGATGCTCAATAACGAGGTGTCTGCGAGCATCAAAACCGGCCTAGAGGCTATTCGCAGGCATTTGCGCGGTGATGAGGCGGTTGAACAAACTGCCAAACCGAGGAAAGTAACGAAGGCCAAACAGTCCGTCGCGGCACCAGAATTGGCCGCAGAAGGTCTAGCTGATACCGACGCGCCCGCGAAGAAAGCCGCCGCTAAAAAATCGGCTGCAAAAAAGGCGGTTGCCAAGAAAGCGATCATGAACGTTGCGGATGTCGCGGCTGACGAATCTGCCGACGAACCTGTTGCCGAGAAAATCACCGTCGTCAAAAAGGCCGCCGCAAAGAAACCCGCTGCTAACAAGCCTGTAGCGAAGAAAAAATCTGAGGGCGCAGAAGCGAAAAGAGGCAAGAAAGAAAGTCCATGATTGGCCGAATTGCCGGCACATTACTCGAAAAAAATCCGCCGCAGGTGTTGGTCGATGCGCAAGGTGTTGGCTATGAAATCGATGTGCCCATGTCTACGTTTTACGGTTTGCCAAAGATTGGCGATCAAGTGGTGCTGGTCACACACATGGTCGTGCGCGAGGATGCGCAATTGCTTTATGGTTTCGCCAGCGATGCCGAACGCTCGACCTTTCGCACGCTGCTGAAAGTCAGCGGTGTCGGCCCGAAAGTGGCACTGGCGGTGCTCTCGGGCATGAGTGTGAATGATTTGGCCGAGGCCGTTGCCACGCAAGAAAGTGGTCGGTTAGTGAAAGTGCCAGGCATTGGCAAAAAGACTGCCGAACGATTACTCCTTGAGCTGCGCGATAAATTGAAAGTGGACGTCCGCATTGCCGTTGGCGGCGTGGCGCCGAAATCAAGCAGCGCATCGGATGTGTTAAACGCGCTGATCGGCTTGGGCTACAGCGAACGCGAGGCGCTGATGGCGGTGAAATTACTGCCGGCTGACGTCGGCGTTTCGGATGGTATCCGCCAAGCGCTGAAGTCACTCGCGAAAGGGTGATTTTCGATAGCGCTGTGAGCGACGCTTTGCATTTTATGCGGTAATTGGCACTTCGCAACGGAGGGCGCGGGGCGGCTCTAAATATTGCGTTTGATTTTCAGGGTCAAGAGCCAGAGCCGTTCCTGGCAGCTTTTTGCTCCAAGATGCCCGTCAGTAATCGGGTTTATAAAAATAATTGCGTTGTGAAACCTTTTGCAGCATTACAAAACTGCTGCGGTTTTTGCACTTCTTCAGTTCCTCATTAGCTTTACTTCGATAACGACCCTCATCCCAAATGTCCTCATCCAAGCACGGATCGGCAACACAAGGCTTCTATAGCCGCCTGAAAATCTCCGCAAACCTTTTCCGACTCATGATGAATCTGTGGCCGCCGTTTTGGGGGCTGCGGATTCACATCCTGTGGATTGCGCCGGATTATCGAAAATTGACGGTGCGGATGAAGATCTCGTTTACCAATAAAAATTACGTCGGCACGCACTTTGGCGGTGGTTTGTTTTCGATGTGCGACCCGTTTTATGTCGTGATGTTGCTCAACGTAATCGGCAACGACTATGTGGTTTGGGACAAGGCGGCGGCTATTCAATATGTTTCACCAGGGCGCGGGACGGTGTTTGCGAAGTTTCATATTACCGACGAGCAATTGGCTGAGATCATTCAAAAAACAGCCCATGGCGATAAATTCGAGCCGATTTATCGCGTTAATGTGGTCGATACCGTCGGCAAAATCGTCGCAATCGTTGACAAAACGCTCTACATCCGCCGAAAGGTGAAAGCATCTGGCGGAAAAGCGCCTAGCGTCAGCTAAAATGTTCACATGTTAGAACCTGACCGCTTAATTCCACAGCACGGCGAGCGCGCCGAGCGACTCATCACGCCCAATCCCGGCTCGGTGCAGGAAGAGGCACTAGAGCGTGCACTCCGCCCAAAGTTTTTACAGGAATACGTCGGTCAAGAAAAAATCCGGAATCAGCTCTCGATTTTTATCGAAGCGGCGCGTAAGCGTAAGGAACCACTCGACCATACCCTGCTATTCGGTCCGCCCGGCTTGGGCAAAACCACGTTGGCACACATCATCGCCCGCGAGATGGGCGTGAACTTGCGTCAGACGTCTGGGCCGGTGCTGGAGCGCGCTGGTGATCTCGCCGCAATGTTGACCAACCTTGAACCGAATGATGTGTTGTTCATTGATGAAATTCACCGTCTAAGCCCCGTTGTGGAAGAAATTCTGTATCCCGCGCTTGAGGATTATCAAATCGACATCATGATCGGCGA
>JANYBL010000046.1 GCA_025360815.1 Burkholderiales bacterium | reverse complement strand
CGCCCTCGATATTGGTACATCGAAAATCGTCGCGATTGTGGCCGAGGTCACAACCGACGGCGCGCTGGAAATTCTCGGCCTGGGACAGCATCCATCGAAAGGCTTGAAAAAGGGCGTGGTCGTCAACATCGAAGCGACCGTCACCGGTATTCAACGGGCGCTTGAAGAAGCCGAATTAATGGCCGACGTCAAAATTCGCGATGTGCTTACCGGCATCGCGGGTTCGCACATCAAGAGCTTCAATTCGCACGGCATGGTGGCGATTAAAGATAAAGAGGTTTCGCAATTTGATGTTGATCGCGTGATCGAAACCGCGCGTGCCGTGAATATCCCGATGGATCAGCAGATCCTTCATATCCTTACGCAAGAATTCATTATCGATGGCCAAGAGGATGTGCGAGAGCCAGTCGGCATGAGTGGTGTGCGCTTAGAAGTCAAAGTACATATCGTCACCGGTGCAGTCAGCGCCGCGCAAAATATCATGAAATGTGTGCGACGCTGCGGGTTGGAGGTGCGCGATCTCGTTTTGCAACCACTCGCTTCGGCCATTGCCGTATTAAGCCAAGACGAGAAGGATTTGGGCGTGTGTCTGGTTGATATTGGTGGTGGCACTACTGATATCGCCGTCTTCACCGGCGGCTCAATTCGTCACACTGCGGTAATTCCGATTGCGGGCGATCAGATCACGAACGATATCGCAATGGCGCTCCGCACGCCCACTAAAGATGCAGAAGATATCAAAATTGCGCACGGCTGTGCATTGCGGCAAATGGCAAGCGTGAACGATGTGATTGAAGTGCCCGGTGTGGGCGAACGTGAGCCGCGTCAGTTGTCGCGCCAGACCTTGGCGGAGGTGATAGAGCCGCGGGTGGAAGAGCTTTATTCGCTGATTCAGCGCGAGCTTCGCGCGAGCGGATTTGAGGAATTGCTCTCGTCAGGAATCGTACTAACCGGCGGCAGCGCGGCAATGCAGGGCATGGTTGAGTTGGGTGAGGAGGTGTTCCACATGCCGGTGCGATTGGGCGTGCCTAACTATAACGGTGGCTTGTCAGAGGTGGTGCGAAATCCGCGTTTTTCGACCGTTGTTGGTTTGCTACTTTCAGGCGCGGAGCAGAGAAAACGCGATGAGCATGTGCGGCTGCACTCGGCTGATTTTAAGAGCGTTTTCGAGCGCATGGCCTCATGGTTTAAAGGAAATTTCTAATGAAAGCAAACGAAGACTATTGACGCGAGCATTCGTTTTTCCAATGAGGCCAAGCGGGAAATATTTAGTATTAAGTCGGAAAAATTTTATTGAGTTGTTTTTTATGAGTTGTACCTTGTTCCACAACAGCAGAGGAGATTTAAAATGATTGAACTAATTGATGCAGAACAGCCGGAAGCCGTCATTAAGGTAATCGGTATCGGTGGTTGCGGCGGCAACGCGGTTGACCACATGATCGGATACGGTGTATCCGGTGTTGAATTTATTTGCGCCAACACAGATGCTCAGGCGCTCAAACGCAATCAAGCGAAAACGGTGATGCAGCTGGGTGGCACCACCACACGCGGCTTGGGCGCTGGCGCGAATCCAGATGTCGGGCGCCAAGCAGCGATTGAAGATCGTGAACGCATTGCTGAAATGATTCAGGGTGCGGACATGCTTTTTATCACTGCTGGTATGGGCGGCGGCACCGGCACGGGTGCGGCGCCGATTGTGGCCGAAATCGCGCGCGAAATGGGCGTGCTGACGGTTGCAGTTGTGACCAAGCCATTCGCGTTTGAAGGCAAACGCATGAAGGCAGCGAACGCCGGTATTGAAGCGCTTAAGCAACACGTCGATTCACTCATCATCATCCCAAATGATCGGTTGATGGAAGTATTGGGTGAAGACGCAACCTTCGAAGACGGTTTCAAAGCCGCCAACGATGTGTTGCATGGCGCGGTGGCGGGCATTGCTGAAATCATTAATTGCCCCGGTATCGTGAACGTCGATTTTGCCGACGTCCGTACCGTGATGAGCGAGAACGGGGTGGCGATGATGGGTTCGGCGATGGCATCAGGTGCTGATCGCGCGCAGGTGGCAGCGGAACGTGCAGCAGCATCGCCATTGCTTGAAGACGTGAACCTCACCGGCGCACGCGGTGTGTTGGTCAACATCACCGCAAACAAATCGTTGAAGCTCAAGGAAGTTCATGAGGTCATGAACACCATCCGTAGCTTCACGGCCGAAGACGCCACCGTGATTTTCGGCAGTGTCTTTGATGAAGATATGGGTGACCAATTGCGCGTAACCATTGTGGCTACTGGCTTGGGCGGCAGCATCGCCAAGAAGCAGCCGCAAATGGTTTATTCGGCACCAGTGATGCAGCGTACGGGGACAGATGATGCCGTCGGTGCTGTGATGTCCTCACCGGCTGGCGCAATCAACTACGCTGATTTGGACACACCGGCCGTCACCCGCCGCCGCCGTGATGCGACAGTTTCGGCGATGCAACAATCTGGCGTTGAGATGTACGACATCCCGGCGTTTTTGCGAAAACAGGCAGACTAAGTTACTTAGTCTTGCTGCAAAAAAAACCAACCCAAGCGAACCTCTGCCGCTTGGGTTGGATTACCGTCTTTGTGATTTTGTTGTGATTTTGTTGCAACTTCGTTTTTTATTAAGTCCCTATACGACCGTCACCCCCAATCCCTCGCGTTTCAAAAGCTTGAAACTGCTAAAATTGTGACAACTTAGTCATTATTGCTCCACACCGACAAACGCAAGACAAGTACAAGACAAACAGAAAACGAACAGAAAACGCCAAGTTGAGACAGCCAGTCGGCATTGGCGGTCCGCAAACCCCATGATCAAACAACGCACCCTCAAAAACAAAGTTCGCGCCACCGGCGTTGGCGTACACCTTGGGCATCGGGTGGAGATGATGTTGCGGCCTGCGGCGCCCGATACGGGCATTGTTTTTTGCCGAACCGATATGGTGGGTGCGCCGATGGTGCGGGCGCATGCCCTGAATGTCAACGATACGCGGCTGTCGACCCGGATCGAAAATCCAGAATCGGGTGCGCGGGTTTCGACCGTAGAGCATTTGATGTCGGCCTTCGCGGGCCTCGGAATTGATAACGCTTACGTCGATTTGTCAGCGGAAGAAGTCCCGATTATGGATGGCAGTGCCGGGCCGTTTGTGTTTTTGCTGCAATCAGCGGGTATTGAAGAGCAGGCGAAGGCGAAAAAGTTTATTCGCGTCAAAAAAACGATTGAGCTAAAGGATCAAGACCGATTAGTGCGTCTAGAGCCGTTCAATGGTTTCAAGCTGAAATTCGCGATCGATTTTGATCATCCGGTGTTTGACGATTCAGCGTCCGAGATCGAGATAGATTTTGCGGATGTCTCATTCGTCAAAGAAGTTGCCCGCGCCCGGACGTTCGGCTTCACTCATGAGGTTGAAGCGATGCGCTCGATGGGTTTGGGGCGCGGCGGTTCGCTTGATAACGCGATTGTGATTGACGATTTTCGCGTTCTCAATGATGGCGGTTTACGTTTTGACGATGAATTCGTTAAACACAAGGCGCTCGATGCCGTAGGCGACCTATATATGCTCGGCCATCCGCTGATTGGTGCGTTTTATGGCGTGAAATCCGGCCATGCCATGAACAACCAGCTGGTTCGGGCGCTACTCGCCGACGTATCCGCCTGGGAATTTGTGACCTTTGACAAGCGCGATGCCTTGCCTAGGGCGTTCGGCAATATGTCGCTGGTGTCGGTGTGAGGATGGTAAACCAAAGAAAAACGCAATGATCGGGCTGCGCATTCTGTTTTTGGTCTCGATGCTCGCCGTTTCGATCACGTTTTTGGGCTATCTTTTTACCCGGAACCCAACGCTGCTCAGGTTAACCAAAATGATTCTCAAAGTTACTGCAGCCTTTGTCCTACTGGTTGCGGCTGTTTATATCCTTGAGCGCTTGATTTTCCTTTAATTTTCCCCGAATTTTTCCTAGGGCTGCACAATTTCTGCAAGAGGCCTTATTGGTTGTGCTTCTTGGAGTTTGTTAGCGCTCGCTCACGCCGCTCCTGAATCTTCCGCAACGTCTCTTTTAAGGGGGAGTCACTAAGCCGATCGGCTAATTCAGCCATCGCGTCGGCTGGCATTGCGATATTTGCGATAATGGTTCGCCGAACCGGTTTTGGTTCCACAACCACTCCGAAATACTCGGGTTGCACCAGTAGTTTAATTGCTGTAACCTCTTGTTCCTGCTTTTGATTTTCCGAAACTTTGCGATTTATTTTGTCCTGCGAATTTTTCTGGAGCGCCACCAGCAACCGCGGCAGCATCTGTTTCAAACTTGTCGCAACGGCCCCGTTGGCCACCGCAATAACCAGCGTCGTTCCCTCCAGTGCAGCAATTCGACTTGATTCATTCAGGTGGATCAAATTTGCGGGGATGGATTCGGCATATGTTTTTTGAAGGCGAGAAATCAGGGCTGCTTTGCGCATCATAGGCGCAATCTCCTCGTCCTCGCTAATCAGTGCACGCAAAGGTTTAAAGCCGCTTTTTTGCCTAACGCCAAGTTTTTTCATGTGGCCTAGATAAATGCCTGCATTGAGGTCGTGCAAAGTTGCAAAGGGTTTGGGATGAACATTATTTTAGTATCCGATTCATTGGCGAAAAGCCGAATTGTCACGATCTCGCAATCGCAGATTATGATGGCGGTCATGGGCTTCGTCAGCGCTGGCTTTATGTTAGCACTTGGCACCTATTGGGTGACCATGAAATATGCGGTGGATATCCAAAACCCGTTTATCCAGAGCCTCATCTCCACGTTGACCCAGCAACAAACCGCCGAAGCTGAAAAAGACATGCGCGAGCAACTAAGCTCGCTAGCCGTTAAGTTGGGCGAATTGCAAGCACGTTTAATGCGATTGGATGCATTCGGCGAGCGCCTTGGTAAAGCGGCCGGTGTCAAATCCAACGAATTCCGTTTTTCTGAAACGCCTGGACAAGGCGGACCGATCCCGTCGGAAGCGCTCTCCGGCGAGATTTCCCGGCGTGATTTTGAGATCCGCTTAAGCGAAATTTCACGTGCATTAGACGACCGCGCCGATAAGCTTGGTGTACTCGATTCGGTGCTGATGGATGGTCGACTAGCCGCTAAAGCAATCCCCACGACGATGCCGGTTGAGACGGGTTATTACTCGTCTAATTTCGGTTACCGGATTGACCCGTTCAATGGACGGAGCACGTTCCATACCGGCATTGATTTCACCGCTGCGCCAGGTTCGCCGATCTTGGCTGCCGCCGGTGGCGTCGTCGCTGCTGCAGAATGGCATAACGAATACGGTAATATGATTGACGTGAATCACGAAAATGGTCTCACGACGCGCTACGCCCACCTTTCCAAAATGCACGTGAAGCAAGGCGATATCGTGCTCAAAGGTCAGCTAGTGGGTGATTTGGGCTCGACTGGTCGCGCCACCGGTCCGCATTTGCATTTTGAAGTCCGCGAAAATAGCGTTCCACTCAACCCGAACCGCTTTCTCAATTTCGCCCGCGCCCAGCAGCCTGCTCAGGCTACTAAAACCGCCGCCGCACCGTAGTTCACCCGCCTATTTTGCCTGGCAACTGCCGTTACGGCAGCCTTGCTTGCTTGCGTTTTCCGAAAATAGCCGCCATATACCTGTTATGTAGCTTAATTGAGCGCGCGATTGATCGGTAAATTCCGGCGGAAATTCAGGCACACTGCACACACTTTATTTTTTCGATTTATTTTCGGCGCGATTTGAGTTAATTTGCAGCGAATTTTTGATTCCCCCACAATAAAACAACAACCTTTCGATTATTTTTGAGTTCCAAAAAGTATCCAAAAGTTCGCTGTTGACCAACTTCCGATTGAAAGCACCTCATGTTTGAACCCCTCTTAAAAGCCATTTTCGGTAGCCGTAACGAGCGTTTGTTAAAACAATATCGCAAGCGTGTCCTTGCCATCAACGCGCTAGAACCGGCGATGGCTGCGTTGAGCGACGATGCGCTCCGCGCAAAAACCGATGAATTTAAGGAGCGTCACGGCAAAGGTGAAAGCTTGGACGAATTACTGCCTGAAGCCTTTGCAACCGTCCGCGAAGCCGGCAAACGCTCTCTTGGGATGCGCCATTTTGATGTGCAGTTGATTGGCGGCATGGTCCTGAACGACGGCAAAATAGCTGAGATGCGTACCGGCGAGGGCAAAACCCTGATGGCGACGCTTCCCTCATATTTGAACGCCATCAGCGGCAAAGGTGTGCATGTGGTGACGGTTAACGACTACCTCGCCAAACGCGATTCGGAATGGATGGGCAAGTTGCACGGTTTCTTGGGCTTAACCGTTGGCTGCAATCTTTCACAAATGCAGCATGATGAAAAGCAAAAAGCCTTCGCTGCTGACATCACTTACGGCACCAACAACGAATTCGGTTTCGATTATCTGCGCGACAACATGGTCACCAACGCAGGCGAGCGGGTCATGCGCGGCTTGAATTTCGGCATTATTGATGAGGTCGATTCGATCCTGATCGACGAGGCCCGCACCCCGCTTATCATTTCAGGCCAAGCCGAAGATTCAGCGGCGATGTACGTCAGTATTAACAAACTCATCCCCAGCTTGAAAGCGCAAGAAACCGAAGAAGGCGAAGGAGATTTTTGGGTTGATTTGAAGCAGCATCAAGTCACGTTATCTGAAACCGGCCATGAAAACGCTGAGCGTTTGATGGTGGAGCACGGTCTGCTGCCCGACGGTGCATCACTTTATGATCCCGCCAACATCATGCTCATGCATCACCTGTATGCGGCCGTACGTGCGAATGCGCTCTACCACCGTGATCAGCATTATGTGGTGCAGGGTGGCGAAGTGGTGATTGTTGATGAATTTACCGGCCGTATGATGACTGGTCGCCGCTGGTCGGAAGGTCTGCATCAAGCGGTCGAGGCGAAAGAGGGCGTGAAGATTCAGAATGAATCGCAAACCTTGGCCTCAATCACGTTCCAAAATTATTTCCGCTTGTATTCAAAACTCTCAGGCATGACTGGAACCGCCGATACAGAAGCGTTTGAATTCCAGTCTATTTATAACCTAGAAACGGTCATTATTCCGCCGAATAAGCCGATGGTCCGTAAAGACACTAACGATCTCATTTACATCACTGCGAAAGAAAAGCACCATGCGCTGGTGATGGACATTCAAGATTGCTACGCGCGCGGCCAGCCCGTATTGCTTGGCACGACCTCGATTGAAAATTCAGAATTATTGTCCGAATTATTGATGAAGGAAAAGCTCCCGCACCAAGTGCTCAATGCGAAGCAGCATGCGCGTGAAGCCGATATTGTGGCCCAGGCAGGCTCACCCAAAGCAATCACCATCGCCACCAATATGGCCGGCCGTGGCACCGACATCGTGCTTGGCGGCAACCCTGAGGCCAGCATTCACGCGGTTGAAGCCGATGAAGCATTGAGCGCAACAGAAAAAGAAGCGAAGATTGCCGAGATCAAAGCCAATTGGCAAAAAGTTCATGATGAAGTTGTAGCCACCGGTGGGCTGCATATTGTAGGCTCCGAGCGCCATGAATCGCGCCGCATTGATAACCAGTTACGTGGCCGCGCCGGTCGTCAGGGCGATCCTGGGTCATCGCGTTTTTATCTGTCGTTTGAAGATCCGCTGTTGAAAATTTTTGCCGGTGATCGTCTAAAAGCGATTATGGCGCGGCTTAAAATCCCCGAAGGCGAAGCCATCGAGGCCAGCATCGTTTCACGCTCGATCGAAGGTGCGCAGCGCAAGGTGGAAGCGCGCAACTTTGATATCCGCAAACAATTGCTCGAATACGATGACGTCGCCAACGACCAGCGTAAAGTGATCTACACCCAGCGTAATGAATTGCTCGACGCGCAAGATATTTCAGAAACCACCGCCGCCATGCGCGGTGATGTGCTGCGCGAGACCGTGCAGCAATTTGTGCCCGCCGAATCGGTGGAGGAGCAATGGGACACCGATGGCTTGAAACGCGCTCTGGGTGCGGACTTTAACATGGTTGCCTCGATTGATGATTGGGTTAAAGATGATGCAGAACTCGACAGCGAAAAAATCGCCGAGCGCATAATCAATCAAGCCGACGTCGAATATAAAGCCAAATTTGCCAATGTTGATCAGCCGCTTTTGCATCAATACGAACGCGCCGTGATGTTGCAGGCAATTGATTCGCATTGGCGCGAGCATTTGTCCTCACTCGACTATTTGCGCCAAGGAATTCATTTGCGCGGCTATGCACAAAAGCAGCCCAAGCAAGAATACAAACGCGAAGCCTTTGAACTATTCAGTGGCATGTTGGACGGCATCAAACGTCAAGTGACGCAGATTTTGGTCAATGTCCGCGTGGAAACCCAACAACAAGTCGAAGATGCCGAAGCCGCCGCCGAAGCAGCACTCGCCGCACAAGCCAAAAACGTGCAATACACCCACGCCGAGTTTAACGCTGCCGAAGCCGCTGGTGGCGGTGAAGGTGCTGAAAATAATACCGCGCCACCAGTCAGCGCTGAACCGTTCGTGCGCGAAGGTGTAAAGATCGGGCGTAATGACCCATGCTGGTGTGGAAGCGGGAAAAAGTACAAGCAGTGCCACGGGAAATTATCGTAGCCGGGTAATGTCAAATTCGTCGTGCCATATTCATAAAGCGAGGATTACATTCGCGCAGCGGTAGTCAAATAGGTGCGGCACATGAGGGAGTGCACTCTAGTACTGCGACACGAAAGTATCGGACGTGAAAGCGTGTCTTTGCCAGCGGTACGGCGGTGCAAATTCTCGCCATGGTGAGACCATGGCTCTGGTTTGCGTCATGTCCCGTCTGCCATCGCCGCAACCCGAATCATCTCCTTCAATACTTTCAAATCAACATCTGCCAGCCGCTTGATATAAAGGCAACCTTTGCCCACTTTATGCTTTCCGAGCTTTGCCAGGTGCGGTTCAAATTTCGCGTCACCCGCACCGATATAAAGCACCGTATTGGCTTTGCGTGGGGAAAAACCAACGGCCATCCAATCCAGCTCGCGACCACTTTCGTATTTAAGCAGGCGTGAGCCGAAACCGATGATGGCCGGTCCCCACATTTTGGCCTCGGCCTTGGTGGCGGCTGACATTAATTTCACTATTTCGCGTGCGTCTTCGCGCTGCCCTTCGTCGGCAACGGAGGCAATAAATTGTTCAACGCTTGCTTCATTTTGTTTGGTTTTAAGCTCGGCTTTGGGCATCGTTTACCTCAAATGAAATAAGTTGCGCAAGTTTAAAAAACGGTTATCGATAACGTAAAACGGTTAGAAAATTCTGCAGAAATGGCTGAAACGCCGCGCCAGACCTAGAGTTTGAGAGGTGGGGTTTAGACTAATCCTAAGCCGCTTTGGCAACGGTCAGCCGAATAAATTTTGCGTGCAGCTCATCCTTAGTTTCCGCAAAATCAAGCGGAATACAATCGACCGGGCAAACTTCGCGGCATTGCGGCGTGTCAAAGTGGCCAACGCATTCGGTGCAGTTGGCGGCATTAATTTCGTAGATGTCGATGCCCTGATAAATTGCGCCGTTCGGGCATTCAGGTTCGCAGACGTCGCAGTTGATACATTCATCGGTGATTTTGAGTGCCACGAGATGACTTCCTTACTTTCCGACTTTTCCGGCGAGGGCTGCGGCAACAAGTGGGTGCACGAAATCTCGCACATCACCACCCAACACAGCGATTTCGCGGACGATGGTGGCCGAGACGAACATGTATTTATCGGACGGCGTTAAAAACATCGTCTCGACGCCAGGGTTGAGCTTACGGTTCATGCCGGCCATTTGGAATTCATATTCAAAATCAGACACGGCACGCAAGCCGCGCAGGATCACGCTGGCATCTTGTGCGGTTAAAAATTCCGATAGTAGCCCACCGAAGCCGACGACTTTCACATTCGGGATTCCCTTCAGCACATCACGGGCAATACCAACGCGCTCTTCGAGGGTGAAGAGCGGGCGTTTGTTTTGGCTGTGTGCCACGGCGACGATCACTTCGCCAAACAATTTTGCAGCGCGTGCGACCAAATCTTCGTGGCCATGGGTGATGGGGTCGAACGTTCCTGGATAAACGGCGCGGATCATGGCTTTACCTGTGGGTGAATAACTTCTGCGGATAGTAGCGCAAAAAACGCTTTGCCTGCGCGGCCTTCGCGCAAGATATGCCAATCGGTATGGTTATTTGATCCTTGCAAGCGGGAAATGACCTCGGCCAACGGTTGATGCCATTCTGCATAAATTCGGCCTTCGGGCTTCAAACATCGCGCTAGTTTGGGTAGCAATTGCGGCAAATAATCTGATGCAAACGGGGGATCGACAAAAATAACATCGAATTTTTTAGCGGTGGTATCGATAAATTGCACCGCGTCGGTCGAAACGATCTCGCACTGATCGGCTTTTAAAAGCGCCACATTGCGTTTTAAGGCATCAACAGCGCCTCGGTTGTTTTCAGCTAGCACCACCGATGCAGCGCCCCTAGAAGCCGCCTCAAAACCCAGCGCACCGCTACCAGCGAACAGATCAAGGCAATCGAAATCGGCCATCGACTGCCCCAGCCAGTTAAATAAGGTCTCGCGAACCCGATCTGCCGTCGGACGCAAGCCAAGCGCATCGGGGAACTCAATGACCCGGCTACGAAACGCGCCGCCGATGATGCGAACGCGGTTGCGGCCGTTGGGGACGCGGGAAAGCTTGCTGGAGGGGGAGGGAGCGGTGACGGTTTTTTTAATCGGCATGCGAGTGCGCAGTATTTAATCGAACGAACTAAAAATAATAGGCGTGAAAATAATAGACGTAATTATGCGCGGAAGTTAAAAGTTGAGGGCGGGAATGAACAATGCGGATATGGAAAATGCTGCAATGGAAGTTGTAATCCCGAAAGTTGCAAATACGGAAGCTGGATTACAGGAGCTGCAAATATGCATCCACCTCAATCTCGACCAAATGATCCGCATCGATTAGCCGTGCAACCTCCACCATCGTCGTCGCAGGCCGCACATCGCGAAAGTACTCACCATGCGCGCGGCCAATCGCTTCCCAATCGGCGATATTGGTTATGTAAAGTCGCGTGCGCACCACATCGGCCATCGTCGCGCCTGCTTCTTGCAAAGCCCGCTCAATTATTTGTAGCGCATAACACGTTTGCGCAGCCGCGTTGCCGATGCCAACCACCTTGCCGCGCTCGTCAGTGGCCGTTGTGCCCGCGACCCAAATGTGGTTACCGATACGGACGGCGCGGCAATAGCCAACGATGGCTTCCCATGGCGCATTAGAGGTGATGTTTTGGCGGGTGTTCAAGGGTTAAAGTCCAACGATTTATACGCAACAGGTGTTTCAGGGTTGTCAGCTACAAAACACTTCAAAATTAATCCTAAAGCAATCCTAAAGCAATCCCAAAGCAATCCGGTCATCAGCGATGTTGATGACATCAGCGCGAGGCAGCACCAACTTTCCCCTAGTGCCGAAACCGTGCTGGATACGCTGCGGCTAGTCGCGGCACATCGCTTTGGATCGCGTCCTGCCACATTTTAGCGATACAACCTCAATGCGCAAATTACGCTGATACTAAATTCAATTTGCCAATATTCTTGGCTTCTCCCTGTTGCTGCAAACGTTACCCCCGCGCGAATTTGCTATTCCGCTCAATAGTCTCCTTACCGTGGATCACAATAGCCTTTGTAAGGGATACGTTTTTCGGAGGCAGGGTTATGTCGCAACTTACTCATTCTCTCGATTCTTCCCGACTCGTTCGCGATGTCACGGCGACTGCTGTCATGCCAACGCCGCCGAGGTGTTGCTGGCTGCGTAGCGTCTGCCGGCAGGGCGGATGCGCGACGGCGAAGCCCTGCGCTATAAACCAATCAGTTAAGTGAGCTTTCCAATGATCCACGAAAGTTGCCTAGAGACCTAGGCTCTATTCCCACTCAGTTATCATCATCGATAAAAAACCAATTGAATCAATAGGTTGATATTGGTTGTGTGATTTGATGCCATAAAAAATACCATGTTGAGTTTTTCGCGGACGTTTCTTGCTTTCGGGTACCTGGCATGATGTTACGGCAGCGTAAAAAATAACATAAGTGCTGCATTTCAATTTTCAAACACAACACATTTGTTATACTCCGCCGGTGAACTCCAAGCAGATGAAGAAATGGCTAGGGCACCAGGGCGCTACTTTCCAGCCCGGTAAAGGCTCGCACCTGAAGGTGTTTCTGAACGGCAAGCAGTCTTCCCTCCCTATGCACGGTACCGCCGAGGTTGGTAAGGGGCTGGAAGCCGCAATCAAACGACAGCTTGGCTTGTGAAGTGAAGGAGAAAATGATGTTCGACTACCCCGTGACATTGACCCCCGATGACGGCACCGTGCTGGTCACGTTTGCCGACGTGCCCGAAGCCATCACCTTCGGTGACGACGAAGATGAAGCCCTGATGAACGCAATCGATGCACTGGAAACTGGCTTGTCGTTTTATGTGGATGCCCGCAAACCGCTACCTGTCGCCAGTCAGCCGACTACTGGGCAAAAAACCGTGCGACCATCGCCGCTGGAATGCGCCAAGTTGGGCGTGTACCAGGCGATGACCGACCAGGGTATCAAGAAGGCGGAACTCGCCCGCCGCTTGGGGTGGCATATGCCGCAGGTTGATCGATTGTTTGACCTGCGGCACGCCTCAAAACTCGACCAGATCGAAGCGGCTGCCAACGTACTTGGAAAACATGTTCACGTACTGATTGCATGACACAAAAGAAGAAGCCCCCCGGAGGGGGTAATAGTAGTTCCCCGCCTACTCTGAATACTGGGTCGGAATTTCCCCATCACAAATAATCA
>JANYBL010000029.1 GCA_025360815.1 Burkholderiales bacterium | reverse complement strand
CTTCCATGCGAAAGTAGGTCATCGCCAAGACCCTTTTAGTAAGCAAACCCCCAGTACATCTTGTGTGCTGGGGGTTTGTCGTTGGGAGATCTTAAGTGAGTTATCGCAAACCTCGCAGCGTCTAGGCGATGGGGTGATGGTAGTATTTCAGGCGCGAGAGACGAAGTGACCTTGACGGAGGCTTCACTTATCGGCATCAATGCAAGTAAAGCGAGGGTTGCGGCGGGTGTGAACCGCCTGATGCGAGCCGACGCAATAGTTGGCGCGGTGATTTGTGATACCGCTCTCCGCTAACAGTGCCGACTGATTGGAGGCGCTAGATATGCACGGCTAAAGAGCCGCTTTGAAAATGTGAAGGATCGGCTACCAGAGCTTCCACCAAGATTTGCTCGGCGTGTCACCGCCTTTAGCAATCATCTGGTTCGTAGGGAAGTTTTTTTCCAGTACTCGCTTCCAATCTGCTGCCAAATCTGGCATGCCCATTTTTTCGTATGACTGCACAGAAATAACCAAGGCATCTTCAATCACACCTGCCTGCGGGTAGCGCTGAATTATATTCTGTGCACGATTGACAGCGGCAAGATAACCGCCGCGGGTGAAGTAGTATTTCGCCACCGAAAGGTCGTGTTTTGCCAGTGCGTTGACCAAATAAGTCATGCGGCTGCGGGAATCAGGCGCATAACCGCTATCCGGGAAACGACTTACCAAATCTTTGAAAACTTCGAATGATTCTCTCAATGCTTTTGGGTCACGATCTGCAGGGTCGAGGTTTAGTAAATCGCCGAAAATACCCAAGTCAGGCTTGAAATAAGCCAATGCCTTCAAGTAAAGGGCGTAATCGAAATTTGGATGATTAGGGTGCAGTTTCATGAAGCGATCTGTCGCCGTCACCGTTTGTGCTGTCTCATTATCTTTGTAATAAGCATAAGCAATATCGAGCTGCGCCTGCTGTGCATAGCGACCGAATGGATAACGTGCCTCAAGCGCCTCGTAGAGCTTCACTGCACCCGGATAGTTGCCGGAATCGAGTTCGGCTTTGGCATTTTTATAAAATTGCTCCACCGTCCAATTTTTTTGATCGTCCGTTTTGCTGCCAAACCAAGCGCAGCCTGAGAGGGTAGCCAACAGAAAAAAGCTGGCAACCCCGAGTGCCGCTGTTCGAGTAAGCGAAACCAAAAAACGGTGCGCCATTTTTGCTGCGCTGGGATATAGGGTGAGGTGAGTTCGTGTCATACTTTGCCAATGTTACCTGTCGATCTAGAAGACCTTGATTATAGCCCAAGCGACGATTCCTTCCCCGGTTCTATCGAAGAGAAAAACGTCGTTCTTGCGGTACCACTAAATTTAGCGGGCTATCGTTTGGACCAAGCATTAGCCGTGTTGTTGCCCGATTATTCTCGTAGTCGCCTAACCGCAATGGTTAAAGATGGCGCTGTCCGGCTGGATGGCGTGATGCCTCAGCCCAGAACCAAGTTGCTAGGCGGTGAAGCGATCACCGCAACGCTCACAGCCCGCGCAGAGGAAAGCGCCTTTAAGCCAGAAGATGTGCCGCTGAACGTCCTCCACGAGGACGATGCCATTATTGTCATCAACAAGCCTGCTGGTTTGGTTGTGCACCCTGCGGCCGGGAATTGGACCGGTACGCTGCTCAACGGTTTGCTTTACCGTAATCCATCCGTTGCGAATCTTCCGCGGGCTGGCATCGTCCATCGGCTAGATAAAGACACTACCGGCGTAATGGTCGCTGCCAAAACGGAAGCTGCGCAATTGGCGTTGGTACGTCAATTGCAAAGCCGCACGATGAAACGTCAATACGCTGCGCTGGTACGGGGCTTGATCAAGAAAGACGGCGAGGTTGATGCGCCGATTGGACGACATCCCTATGAACGCACCAAAATGGCGGTGTTGCAAGACTCCTCCCGCGCCAAGCCAGCCAAAACCTTCTACCGCATCATGGAGCGTTTTCAGTACCACACCGTGCTCGAATGCAGCTTGGAAACAGGCCGCACGCACCAGATCCGAGTGCACATGCAATCGATCGGTTTTCCGCTGGAAGCAGACCCCGTTTACGGGCCATCCATGACAGGCATTGATGCGGAAGTCCGCACCGTATTCCGTGAGTTTAATCGCCAAGCATTGCACGCGCGGCGGCTCACGTTGGTTCATCCGCTGAATGGCGAGACTTGTGTTTTTGAAGCGCCAATTCCTGAAGATATGCGCGACCTGATTGATTTTTGTGCAGGACTTTAACGTGGTGTTTGGATGCTCAAGAACTCTGATTTAATCATCCCTGATTGGCCCGCGCCAGCGATTGTGAGGGCCGTCATTTCAACTCGTAACGGCGGTGTGAGCCAGGGTATTTTTACGAGCCTAAATTTGGGTAACCATGTGGGCGATGCGCCTGAGAATGTTGCCGAAAACCGTCGCCGATTTGGCGCGCATTTACCCCGAGAACCTCTCTGGCTGCGGCAAGTGCACGGGACAAATGTCGCTAGGCTGGATGACCTGGTTGATACCGATCAGGATGCGGATGCTGCCTGCACATCTCGTCCAAAGATGCCCTGTGCTGTCATGACGGCCGATTGCCTGCCGGTTTTGTTTTGCGATAAACAAGGCACGACCGTTGCCGCCGCGCATGCTGGCTGGCGGGGACTTGCAGCGGGCGTATTGCAAAACACCCTAGCGGCCATGCGAGTTGCCCCAAGTGAAATCATCGCTTACTTAGGGCCAGCAATTGGGACTGATGCGTTCGAGGTGGGGCCAGAAGTATTGCATGCGTTTGTGGCCAAAAACGCCGCATCTGGTAAGGCTTTCCACGATATTGGGGGCGGTAAATATTTGGCCGACCTCTACCAATTGGCACGTCTATTTTTGGCCGACGCTGGCGTCATGGGCGTATACGGCGGAGGATTTTGTACCGTGATCGAACGGGATCGTTTTTTTTCGTACCGACGGGATGGGTCTTCCGGGCGGATGGCGAGTGCGGTTTGGATTGAACCGAACTAACCAAGGCGGATGATTCGCTAGCCGACAAGTGAAGTGTAACGGGGCTCATAAAATCGTTCACTGCTTGCTATCTTGCCAATTTATCCGTAAGTGCTGTGCTAAACTATTGCAATTCAGTTGCATATAAAAATATTAACTTTCGCTGATCCCGATCGCCAACGACCACCTGTGACTTTAGCCTACATCCTCATTGCCTGCCTCGCAGGCAGCACGCTTTCTGCCTTGCTGGCGGCGTTGCTGGCTTGGCGCATTCAGCCGCGTTTGATCCCGGTTTTTGTAAGCTATGCTGTGGGTGCGTTGTTGGGTGTTGTATTTTTGGATTTATTACCGCACATTTTTGAAGCGTCGCCGAATCACCATGTTCCAGCAGCATGGATTTTGGGCGGAATCTTGTTATTTTTTGTACTCGAAAAGTTTGTGTTGTGGCGACACAGTCATGACCATACCGACGGGGCGGAATGTGACTCAGCCGGCGGCTTGGTTGTTTCAAAGCCAGCCCCGATAGCGCCATCGGGGCACGCCCACGGACCTTCAAACGCGGCCGCGCAAGATCACTCAAAGCATGATGGCCACAGCCACCACCACCACGCCAGTGAATCCACCGCGTGGATGGTTATTATCGGCGATGGGTTTCACAATTTCACCGATGGATTGGCGATTGCCGCCGCGTTTGTGACTGATTACCGGCTGGGCGTAGTGACGGCGATTGCGATCATCGCCCACGAAATACCGCACGAGTTGGGCGATTTTTTGGTGCTAGTGCATTCAGGGTTTAGTAAAATGCGGGCATTGTTTTGGAACTTGGCATCGAGCCTAGCGACCATGCTGGGCGCGGTTCTCGGCTATTTTGCCCTGCGAGGCTTAGAGGCATATGCCGCTATATTTTTATGCTTGGCGGCGTCGAGCATGATTTATGTTGCCATTGCCGATCTCATGCCTGGCTTGCACAAGCGCACCACTGCGCGTGAAAGCTTGGCGCAAATAGCGTTAATCTCTCTTGGCGTCGGCACCATTGGCTTGATCAGTACCTTGGTTCACTGAATCGCCGTCCTCAAGACCTGATTGTTGTTGCGATTCTTGTTGTTCATCTGGTTGAAGGTCCTGCAGTAATTTTTTACGCCGGGCCCGCCCGCGCATGGGTGCGCCCATCAGCCACATCAGCACGCTGCACGGGATAAGCCCGTAGAAAACAAACGTCATTAAGCCAGTGAAGACTGTGTTCGCGGTGATCGCCATCATTAACGTGACGTATAGCCAGCCAATCGCAACAATATACAATAGAGCCTCATTTGAAAAATTATTGGGTGTGCCTTGTCAAACGCTTCGCCAAACATTCCTTCACGTTCAGCCACCACTCTACACAACGATCGAACTAACGTCGAAACCAATGTCGTTTTCGATTTTGCAAAAGTGATGGCGAGTATTGATGCATCGCGATTGCAGTTTAATGAAGAATGGCAGAAGCTATTCAATTCCGAAGCGGCCGCGCACATGCAGATACCACCTTTGCTGGCTAATATGAGTCAACTAGGGCATCTTTGGCAAGCCACTCTACATGCCGACCCCCAAAAAATCACGGCCGCAAAAGCACGGTTTGCCGAGGAACAGCAGCGATTGTTGGGTTTTTTCTCCCCCGTAGCGGACAGTAAAACGGACGATGCTGGCGCATGGTTGAGCTTGCAAGATAAGCGCTTTAGCAGCCCGTCCTGGCAAGATCCGGCACCGTTTCGATACATCGCAGAATCTTATTTGGCAAGCTACCAGCTATTGCTTGAGTCGATTGATTCACTGGACTTGGAGGTCGACGAGAAGCGTCGATTGAAGTTTTTCGCCAAGCAATATGCCGATGCGATTGCGCCCACCAATTTCCTGCTGACCAATCCCGATGCGCTAAAGGCTGCTTTGGAATCCAACGGGGAGACTCTGCGCGCTGGCTTGGAGAACTTCCAAGCCGATATGCGTAAAGGGCATATCTCGTTGACCGACGAATCGGTATTTGAAGTTGGCAAAAATATCGCCGTCACGCCCGGCGCAGTCGTGTTTGAGAACGAAATTTTTCAGCTGTTGCAATACACCCCGCAGACCAATCAAGTCCATCTGCGGCCGTTGTTGATTGTGCCGCCATGCATTAATAAATTTTATATTCTCGATCTGCGCCCCGACAATTCGTACATCGAATTTGCGGTGCAGCAGGGCTTCACCGTGTTCGTGATTTCATGGCGCAACGTCGACCGGGCACAGGGTGCGTTCACGTGGGACGACTACATCGCTGATGGCGTTATTAAAGGAATTGATACAGTGCGCCAGATCACGAACGTCCACAAGATCAACGCACTTGGGTTTTGCGTGGGTGGCACGCTGCTGGGGAGCGCCGTCGCCGTCCTCAAGCGCTTGCGGCATGACGTATTGGAGAGCATGACGCTGCTGACAACCTTCTTGGATTTTTCGGATGTCGGCGAGATTGCCGCCTATGTTGACCAAGCCTTGGTCGAGCGGCGCGAACAGGAGTTTAGTAAGGGCGGGGTTTTAAACGGTAGCGAATTGGCAATGGCGTTTTCATCGTTGCGCGCGAACGATTTAATTTGGAATTATGTCGCCAGCAATTATTTGCAGGGTAGAAAGCCGCCTGCATTTGATTTGCTGTTTTGGAATAGCGACAGTACTAATCTACCCGGGCCTTGGTATTGCTATTATCTGCGTAACACTTACTTTGAAAATAATCTCGTCAAGCCCAACAAACTGACTATGTGCGGCGTTCCGGTCGATCTCGGTTTGATCGATATCCCCGTCTATGTGCTCGCCGCGAAAGAAGATCATATCGTGCCTTGGCGCACAGCCTATGCTAGCGCGCGCTATCTTGGCAGCCATAACGCAGGAAAGGTTAAGTTCATGCTGGGCGCATCGGGGCATATTGCGGGTGTGGTTAACCCGGCCTCAAAAAACAAGCGCAGCTATTGGACTGCAGAGCATGACTTGGCGCCGAACATGAGCGCGAATGAATGGCAACAAAACGCCACAGAACATCCAGGAAGCTGGTGGCCACATTGGGCGAAATGGTTAAGCACCCATAGCGGAAAAATGATGCCAGCGCGGCGCGAGCTGGGGCACGATTTGTTTCCCGTCATTGAGCCAGCGCCGGGACGCTACGTTAAAGCCAGTGCCCCGTAAATGTCGCCCCAACACGGCGCCATGCAAATCATCAGATCAGATAGCGAGGACATGTTGTTCTCGCCAAGTTTCAGCTAAGATGGTTGCAATAAGATCAGAAATCGGCTCAGATCGGGTCAGAATCAAGTATCAAAAAATAGCGTTATAAAACAAGTAAACGAGGAGAAGAAGATGACAACAACGCAACGTATTGCAATTGTGACCGGTGGCATGGGCGGCTTGGGTGAGGCCATTTGTATGAAGCTTGCCCGCATGGGCATTAAAGTAATCGTGACCTATTCGCCCTCCAATACCAAATCCGACCAATGGCTCAAAGAAATGGCCACGCGTGATTATCATTTTCATGCGTATCCGGTCGATGTCGCTGATTACGATTCCTGTGCGGCGGCGATTGATAAAATTCAAAAAGAAGTCGGCCCCGTCGATATCCTGATTAACAACGCTGGCATCACCCGGGATATGACGTTTAAGAAAATGACCAAAGTTGATTGGTCAGCGGTTGTCGGCACGAATTTAGATAGCGTCTTCAATATGTGCAAACCCGTGGTGGACGGTATGGTCGAGCGCGGCTGGGGGCGTGTTATCAATGTTTCATCCGTTAACGGGCAGAAGGGTGCTTTTGGCCAAACCAATTATTCTGCCGCTAAAGCGGGCATGCACGGCTTTACGAAATCGCTTGCACTGGAAGTGGCAAAAAAGGGCGTCACCGTCAACACCATCTCGCCGGGCTACATCGGGACACAAATGGTCACGGCGATTCCCGAGGATGTATTGAACACTAAAATCATTCCGCAAATTCCACTGGGCAGGTTGGGAAAACCGGAGGAGGTTGCCGGGCTCTGCGCTTACTTGGCATCGGACGAAGCCGCGTTTATCACCGGGGCCAATATCGCCATCAATGGCGGCCAGCACATGTTCTGATTTGCTTTGGCGGGAATCTTTGTAGCGTCGTTTTTTAGGCAACATCTATGCTTCAATTCAAAGAAATTGATCTGACGAGTGATCCAGAGGCTCGCCCATTCGTCAAAACTGAGGTGGTTGATGTTGTCTTTGCAATATCAGACGGCGAATTGGCCAGCCGCGAGGGCGCAAATACGTATCGCTCCGGCGACGCAATCATCACTGGATCGACTGGCGACAAATGGAGCGTTTCTCGCGATCGGTTCAATTTGAAGTACGAATCTGCGACCGCAACAATCCGAACGCCATCTCCAAACCCAAACCCAACCCCTTGCTCAAACGGGAGTGCCAGCGAGGCATCGGACGTATTGGTTGCGACTCTTGATGGACAATTTCGCGCCAGACCAATCCCTGTAATGGCAAAGCAAATCAATGAGTCATTTCGCGCGGCGCGGTCAGCTGGCGGCGACATGCTGACCGGGGACCCAGGTGATTGGCTGTTGCAATACGCGCCGGGCGATTTTGGCGTAATCGCCAATACGCGTTTTCAACAGGTTTATCGTGCGATCAACAATTGCCCCTAAATGTTGCAATCGCGCAACATGGTTAATGTGGCAAACGTATTACAATTACTAAAATAATCACGAAGAATTTTTGTTGACGATTTTTTTGTAAATCTCGAGGGGGAAATATGAAACTTCCATCATCATCGACAAGCGCCACCATCCGTTCTAGGGTGGTCGCGCCGGTTACATTGTTCACTACATCCTGCATTGTCTCGCTATTTTCATCTGTGTTGAGCGCTCAGACTGCGCTGCCCAAGCCACCAACCGCTCCGGCCGCCCCAGTCGCGACGACCGCTACCGCAGCGCCGGACGTGCCACCCGCCCCGCCCGCTACGACGACCGAGCCAGTTTACAAAGATGGCATTGTCAAAATGGGCTCAGAACTGAAGCGCACGATCGGTCGTGTCACGGACGTCGAGAAGGGTGACAACGGTTGCTACCTCACCCTTGTGGATGACAAGAAATTTGAGTTTATCGAAATCGGCCTAATGGAATTGTGTACCAAGAAGCCGACGCTCAAGGGGCAGAAGGTTGAGCTGAGCTACCGAATGGAAACAATCTCGGCCTCATCTTGCTACGGCGATCCAAAATGCAAAAAGATTGAGACTGTTCCGTTAGTGATAAAAGTCACCACGCTAAATTAAAATCTTTTGTTACAAGTGCTTATCAAGTTGGTACCAAAAAAATGAAAGCGTCGATTGCATTAGTGCCTTACAGGGCTTATTATAAATTTGGTTTTTTTTCTCCCATTTGAAAGGATGTCAAATGAAACTAATGTCGAAATTGAGTGCGTCGATTATGACTTGTGCGGCGGCCTCCGCAATAGCGGGTAGTTTTCTTGCAGGTAGCGCTGTCGCCGGTGTGACGGTTAATTATATAAAACCGGACTCTTTCAATGATATGCCGTGGTCCGCTAACGATCGAGCGGAAGTCCTTAAAAACATTACCGAGCATTTCACCAAGCTCGGTGCGAAGCTCCCCGCTGATCAGGATTTGAAAATTGACGTGACCGATATCGACCTTGCTGGTCGCATTGAGCCAAATGCCCACTTTTCACGAAGCGATTTGCGAGTCTTGCGTGGCGGTGCTGACTGGCCCAGCATGCGATTACATTATGTGCTTGAATCCAAAGGCGCCGTGTTGCAAAGCGGCGATGAAAAATTATCAGATATGACTTACCTCGATCACTACAACCATTACACTAGTAACGAGCCGTTGCGCTATGAAAAAAAGATGATTGAAAGCTGGTTTTTGAAGACCATTGCGCCGCCCGCTATGGTGAGCGCAAAGTAGCTTCAAAATAACTTTAAATTAACCTCAACGTAGCCTTAACTTAACCTCAACATAGCGACCGCCTAACTCCAGCAGGACGGCAGCCTCGGTTATGTTGGGATTATTTTTATGCCTGACGACTAACTTTTACGCGCGAAAAAATAATGCGTCACTTCGGTGGCGCATTTTTATTGGCGATTGCTGATTTGTAAGGTGCATTTGCGCTGCTCACTCGTGAGGTGTGACCGCATGCGATAATTAGATGTTATTTCGCGTATTTGGGTATTTTTTTGTTTACTCGCTGCTCGCCTTTCATGCGTAGTGCGGGTACAAATGCATTCACCGCGAAGCTGGGCATATCGAATTTTTTCCGCCCACTGTGAGCAGGGCAGTTTTTTGCATGTTGATGCAATTCGCTCCCGGCAACTTTGGATAATTTTTTTAGCCACTTTTGATTGGAACTTAAATATGACGTTTTCTTTTCCTCCCGCCCCGGACTGCAACATTAAATCCAACCAGCACACGACGCATCGGCTGTCGCTCGCGGCGGCAATTTTAGCCACTGGCTTGTTCACTGCATGCTCAACGACGACTGTGCCCGTCGTGCCTGCCGCGCCGGCAGCAGCATTGACTTCACCTGCGGTTGCTGCGCTTTCCGCTGCCACCAAAACGGCCGTCGATACCTCAACAATCGAGGGCATCCTCGCGGGGTCGCACCGCGCCGAAGCGAATCGAGTGCGCGATGTTTATCGCCACCCCAAAGAAACGCTCGCGTTTTTCGGCGTGAAGCCAGATTCAAAGGTAATTGAGGTTTATCCCGGTGGCGGCTGGTACACCGAGGTATTGGCACCTTTTGTGCGAGATCGTGGCCTATATGTCGTTGCGTTTCCAGCAGCATCTGTGAAGGGGCTGCAAAATTTTAAAGACAAATTAGCCACCGCTCCGGCACTTTACGACAAAGCCGCCATCATGCCGTTTGGCCCCACGGCGCTCGATATTCGTCCTCAAAGCGGCGCCGATGTTGTCCTGACCTTCCGCAATGTCCACAATTGGATACGCGTTGGCGATAAGGCCAGCGAGAGCATGGTTGATCCATTCTTCAAAAGCTTCTATAACGCCCTGAGACCGGGCGGCGTACTGGGTGTAGTTGAGCATCGTGCCAGACCCGGCACGACCCTCGAACAATCCGCCGATTCGGGCTATATGGCTGAAGCTTATGTCATTGAGCGTGCCCTTGCGGCGGGCTTCAAGCTCGATGCAAAAAGTGAGATTAATTCGAACCCCAAAGACACCAAGGACTACAAAGAAGGTGTCTGGGCGCTGCCGCCAGTGCTGGCCAACAAAGAGTTTGATCGCGCAAAATATTCGGCAATTGGCGAGTCGGATCGCATGACGTTACGTTTTGTTAAACCATAACCAGCCTAGCGGGTGCAATACCAGAATAGACCTTTACGAGCCCTTAGATATCTCTAAACCCCGCGTCCAGCCTGCCGTTCGGGCCGGTCTCGGGATTTTGATTTGGGCTCCATTTTTTGAATTTAGTGGTCCTCTAAGATGCCCGCACTAGAACTCGACCGCATCCTGCAAAGCCAAGGATTTGGCACGCATCGCGCCTGTGTCGCCATGATTACCGCTGGTAAGGTTGCCCTGAAATCCTCGGGTGACGCTGATTTTCAAGTCTGCGCATTGCCACGCGCTAAATTTGAAACCGCTGCGTTGCAATTTCGTGTTGAAGACGTCGTTTGGCGCTACCGCGAACATGCATACATCGCCCTTCATAAACCGATTGGCTACGAATGCTCGCAGGCGCCCAAACACCATAAAAGCGTGCTCAGTTTGCTGCCATGGCAAGTTCGAAATCGCGGGGTGCAGTGCGTCGGCAGGCTCGATCAGGATACCACCGGCCTATTGCTGATTTCCGACGACGGCCAGTTTATCCACACCTTTACCTCGCCCAAAAAGCATGTCTCGAAGGTTTACCAAGCCACCCTAAATCAGCCGCTCGACGACGGCCAGCTTGACGCACTTCGCCAAGGTGTGGTGCTGCACGACGCGCCCGAGCCGGTGGCCGCGCTTGATTGCAAGTCGTTAGGCAAAAATAGCCTGGAACTAACGATCGGTGAGGGTAAGTATCACCAAGTGAAACGAATGGTCGCCGCGACGGGGAATCGGGTGGAGGCGCTACATCGGGTTAAAATTGGTGGTTATGAATTGCCAAATTCTTTGGCAGAGGGCGATTGGGCGTGGTTAGCGGAATCCGATTTGCACCAGTTGCGACCAAGCGCTACTTCAGTTCCGCTAGTGAACGAAACCTGAGTGATCATGCCTAATGCTCTAAACGCAACGACAGATCTACCGTCACACAACGTCTCACAGGCGGAATATGCCGATCGATGAGCCGATAACGAACAGAATTTCTGAATGGTTTTTGTTAAATGTCCCCTGTGCGGTTTCAGATGCAATTTGAGCCTAATCCAGCGCAATCGAATTAACGGCTCCAAGCTGAACACCAACCGCCCCGCACTGATGAATTAATGTCGAACAAAGCCATTTTTGTACAACCCGCTCCGTGGGCGCGTGATGACACCGAGGGGCAGCGCCGCTCCCGAGGCCGCATGGCGATTGGTGTCGCGATCTCGCTACTCGCGCATTTGGTGCTCTATTTTTTGATGCCGAAGCAGGTCGAAACCGATGGTTCGCCGCAAGTTGCCGGCCCGCTCGAAGTGCGTCTGAGCCAGCCGCCACCGTCAGCACCTGCCGCCGCGCCCGATCCGACGCCCGCCAAGCCACCGCCACCACCCCAGCGCAAGACGATCATGGCTATCCCCAAGGCGCGGGCGACTGAGCCCGCCTTTGCCATTAACGAGCCTTCGCCGCCTTCAAACGTTCCGCCTCAACCCACCAAACAGCC
>JANYBL010000027.1 GCA_025360815.1 Burkholderiales bacterium | reverse complement strand
CTTCCATGCGAAAGTAGGTCATCGCCAAGACCCTTTTAGTAAGCAAACCCCCAGTACATCTTGTGTGCTGGGGGTTTGTCGTTGGGAGATCTTAAGTGAGTTATCGCAAACCTCGCAGCGTCTAGGCGATGGGGTGATGGTGACTCTTCAGGATTGAAGCCAGCACGAATGTTGCAAGTAGTTGTTGCCAGTGAGGCACTGCTAAACTAGCGAAGAAAAGCCAACTAGCAGACAACGCATTTCTTGAAAATTCATCAGCGCGTTATTGCCGCTCTATGCCGTAACGATATGAGCAACCAACTTAAAGGAACTTTGTGAGCAATACGAACGCAACCACAGATGCCCACTTTCGTAACGCGCTTGGTGCATTCGCAACAGGCGTGACGATTGTTACCACGAAGGATGCTGATGGGGGTGATGTCGGTTTGACGGCCAATAGCTTCAACTCTGTCTCACTTGATCCGCCAATGGTTCTATGGAGCCTCGCCAAGACATCGGCAAACTTGCTCGCGTTCAAAACGAATCCCTATTTTGCGGTGCATGTGCTTTCAGCAAATCAGCAAGAATTATCGGATCGATTTGCAAAACGCGGTGCGGATAAATTCGGCGGGCTTGTTGTCGGTCGTGGCATCGGTGGTATTGCATTACTTGACGGCTGCTCAGCACGTTTCCAATGTCGAACTGCCTTCCAATACGGCGGCGGGGACCACGTCATTTTCGTCGGTGAAGTAAACAAATTCGACCATTCAGAACTTGAGCCGTTGGTATTTCACGGCGGCAAGTATGCAAAGGTTCGCCCTCGATTATCAATTGTTGGTAGCGCAAGCGATGAAGTTGACAGTAGCTTTCGCAAAGATTTTTTGGGCTACCTTCTCGGTTTTGCCTCTTCGCGGTTGCAGGCACCGGTGCTAGCGCGCTGTGCCGAACTCGGTTTGAGCGAGGAAGAATATTATGTGCTGACCATCTTGGTTGCGAACCCGGATAGTAGCGTTGCCGAAATCGATAAAATGTTGGCGCTGACAGGGAGCTATTTGTCGGATGAACGAATGGGCGTTTTGGCCGCTAAAGACTTGATTGAATTTCGTGACGTTGGTGCGACTCGGACGCTACATTTGACCGAAAAAGGTCGCGAGGCGTCGATCCAAATATATGTTGTCGCGAAGGCGGCAGAGGCAACAGCAGAAATGGTTCTCGACTACGACGAGACGATGCTGCTGAAGCAGATGCTGCGCCGCATTATCGCAAAAATGTTAGAACACGATAACAACGGGTAGACCATTTACGGTCTCAACACTTCAGCAATGATCCGCGCGGAAAACTTAACGCCACTTCCGTCCTTCAAATTCAAGGCCTCGACCGAGCCGCCATGGAATTCTGCGATAAGCCGAACGACATAAAGTCCAAGGCCAAGGTGTGCGTTGCCATCGCGCGTTTTGGAGCGCGAGGATACCATCGAGTTAAATAAATTTGGCAGTATATCGATACCGATCAACGCCCCATTGTTGACGACACTAATCTCCGCAAATATTTCAGAAGCCTTTAATGTTCGAGAGGTCGAAATAGTTATCGGCATGGCTTGTGGCGAAAAATCAACGGCGTTTTGCACCAATTTATCGAGCAGCTGCGCAATCGCATCGGGCAAGCCAACCACAGAAATGTTGGTATCACTGTGCTTAAATAGAAACTGGTTTGCAGGGTAAGCCAAGCGATATCCCTCGACACAGCCAGCCATTACCTTAACCAGATCAAATTTCTCTTTTTCTGATCCATTGAGCATGCCCTCGAGCTGCGAGGCTTCCGACATTCGTGCGATAAGTAGCGCCAGCCGCTTAACACCCTCATCTGCGCGCTCAATATAGACGTTTGCCAACGCTGGCGAATCAGCTTGGCGCAGGTTGTCCAGCGAAGACCGAACGACCGCCACTGGCGTACGCAATTCGTGCGCTAAACGCGATGCCATTTGTTCTAAATATCCGTTGTATCGCGCTAGTCGCTTAATCACCTCCTCCAACGTTCGAGCCAGAGCACCCAATTCATCCCGCGATTGCGAGCCGGAGATCATCCCTTTGATGCGCCCCTGTGGGTCGATGGCATTACTGGCTTCGATTTGTAGGCGCTGCACCCGATATGCAAGCCGCCATGCGAATGCAATCAGCACTATAAATCCAACTGCAAAAACGATAAAACTCATGCCTAACAATGATTCCAATGCTGCCGTTGTAACGCTTTGATTTTCGTGGGTTGTTTCCTCAATTACGACGGCGCCAACGATATCATCGCCCACCCAAACTGGTTGCGCGGCTGAAAGCACCACCGTTTGTCCATCTTTCAGGTATCGCCAGAGTTGTGTTGGCTCGCCGTTTAGGGCCCGGTCAACCTGCGACATTACCGCTTTCTGTGTTTGTGAAGTATCCTCGGACATCGCAGCATTGCTGTCCTTGCCGAATACACGAAGTAGCGGCCGCACAACCGACTTAAAAATGCGCTGCAAAAAGTCAGTGTTTTTATCCGCGCGACTAGACCCAGCGAGGCTGCCCGCAAGTCCGCGCACCCTGGCTCGCCCATCCACTACCCAAATGCGCGAGGTATTTTTTGACACCACATTCAGAATACGTTCAATGTCCTCAGACGGCAAATATGCCGCGCCCAAATTTGCAGCCGTCTCCGGTGTATCGCTCGCAAACACGCCTAAAATTCGTTGACGCTCTTCATCTTGCTTAGCTTCAGTCGCAACATCGGGAGCGTTGCGATCGCGCATTAGAAGGTATGGACGATCTGATAACGTAGCCGAGAGCAATTTTGCGGCGCTAACCAGCACTTGTTGCTGCCCTTCTCGCAGGAAGCTCTCCATGCCCTTGATGAACCGAAAGCCAATCAGTGGTATCGATAGCAGCAGCAGCGACACCAACAACAAACGCGCCCGAATGCTGAACAGAAAGAGTGAAACCTTCATCTGAGTGACATGATCAAATTAGTATGACCGCACAAAAAAATGGCATTTCTTTAGACAACCTTGCGTGCACAACATTAGCCGATGGATCGTTGAAATATTCGCCGAATTAAACAGCCTTCCATCGATAGCCCATCCCATAAACGGTCTCTATCTCGTCGAAACTTTCGTCAGCCAAAATAAATTTTTTACGGATGCGTTTCATGTGCGATGTGATCGTGTTGTCGTCTACCACTAGCTCCGCCTCGCGCATGAGCTGATCGCGATTTTTAACATGGCCGGGAAATTTAACCAACGCATGAATCATCCAAAATTCGGTCACGGTCAGTATCACCTCTTGGCTTCGCCACCGCGTGGAAAGTCGGTTGATATCGAGCGTCAAATCGCCGCGATGCAATACATCTTCAGCTCGTGCCGGCATCCGTAACGCCTCCAACCGCCGGAAAAGTGCGGAAATGCGCGCACTCAAATGCGGCATGCTCACATCTTTGGTAACGTAATCATCTGCCCCCAGCCGCAATCCCGAGACAATATCAATGTCGCTATCGCGTGCCGACAAAAAAATGATCGGCAGTGTTGCCGACATTGCCCGCAGATCACGACACAATGAAAAGCCGCCGTCGATTTCCTCGCCTAAGCCAATATCAATCACTGCAAGATCGGGTAAACGCGCTTTAAACGCGGCCATTGCCGATGGACGCGATTCATATGCGTCTATTTCAAAGCCATTGCGCGCGAGTGCATCCGCATAATTTTTTCGGATCGCCGCATCATCCTCCACGATGGCAATACGTTTCAGCATGACCTATTCCTCCAAGGCGTCCCATTACGGCGGCGCGGGTTAGTAGTTGACGTAATGACTATACCTCATCGTCAGCGGACGTTGCGTGCGCCAATGCGAATGCCATTTTGTAGCCACATTCTTTCACGCCAGCGCCACGAATGACACCGAAATCAGCCCGAATCATAGCGCCCAATGGGGGTGTTCCTAACGGGACAGAACAGAAGCACAGCACAAACCCAGCACAAACACATCATCAAACATTGCACGAGTTGTCTAGAAGGAAAAATCCATGACAACAGAACATCAAACATTGCACGATTTGTCTACAAGGAAAAATCCATGACAACAGAATCCATCCAGTCTCTGGCAAAACAACAAACCGCATCAGCCGTAGCGATAGCAGCTACAATTTCCACTGTTTCTCCCGGACTAGGCACGACAGCACGCGCACAGTTTGCCGTCATGGATTTGTTCAAAATGCTTTTTGCCGCTGCCCTGAGCGGCTTGGTGTTCAGTGCGATTGCGGCGGGGTTAACACTAGTATTGATGACTCAAGCGGATGCTCGGGGCACTACCAAGTCAATCAGCGGAACTGCCACAGCTGAGGACACGACCACGCGTACAGCCTTGCTAACCGTCATGCCAGAAGCTAGTCCAAGCGCCGCGCTCCAGCCCGGCGTGTTGGCGGTGGGTGACGGCTGCGAGCGTGCTCCCCTCGAGGCATTAGACCGTGATTGGCGTATTCGTATATATGCTGGCATGGACCATGACATCGCAGAAATTCGGGTAATGCAGTCGTACGCCATTCCGGAAGTGGCCGACGAAACCGAAACCGATGAAAGTCGGCGCGCAAACAACAACAAAGCTGGGATCGTCGCCAGCTTTCATGCCCTGCTACCAGCGGGTGCAGTGTTGTCGTCGTTCCGTGTTGATGCCACAGAATCGGCAGCGCCACAAACGGCCAAGCTAATGACGTATCAAGCATTTGCTGCGATGCATCAGGCGGCTACGCGCGCTCTTCGTAAAAGCCGTCGGCTGATCGTTCTGACCGATGACCGCCGCGTCGAATCAGATTCGATTTTAAATCTCAGGTCAGGTGAGACGGTCACCGTTGAATACATCTATGCCGTACCGATTGAAAAAATAGGCAGTACTGATTCGTTTAGTCTTAACCTTATCTTGCAGACAGAGACGCCAGAATCATCATCGCCTTCCACGGCAACGACAGGAACCGTCTGGGTGGAATGGGTCAACTCGCACCCGACGCAGGCGGAAAGTAACGCCACCGATATTTCTATTGAACGCGTAACTGATGGGATCAATGGCGTAAAGGTTGGCGAGGTGGTTGGCGCATCCTGGTATAGCCCGGATTTATCGGCTAATCGACAGTTCTCACTCAAATGGGATCGCTCGCAACCGGTTGCGTCTGCGAACGGTGCGAACGCGATCAGCTCTCGGGTTATTGCGGCTTCACGTTAGCGGAGCAGGACACTCAAGAACTTAGACACGAACCTCGGAGCGCGACATCTGTGCGGTAGGTGGCAGGCTTTTGACCTAGCGAGCTACAGCGGTGAGTTTGATTGACACCGCAACTTCCCTTGCTGCACAGATGTCCTCTGGGCCAATATTAGCTGAATCCATCCGCACTCTGTTGATGTCCAACCCGCTATGGCTTTTTTGATACAGCCAGTCTCATGCGACCAGACATAAAACAGCGCACATCAAATCAAACACGAACGGAATCCCATGCAAAAAACGCTTCTGATCCGATTCATCGCAATTTTCGGCTTAACCCTCGCGCTGCTCATTCCGTTGGAAATGATTCGCGCCGTGGTCAGCGAGCGCAAAGGCTTGCAGGCACAAGTTGAACGAACCATCGCCGCGAGTTCATCGGGCGCGCAGCGGCTGGCAGGTCCCTTGCTAGTTGTGCCGTATACCGAGAAAGAGCTGATTATTTCAACCGATAGTAAAGGAATCGAAACCAAAAAATGGATCGATCATCAACAACAAATTATTTTTGTACCCACTCGTTTGCGTTACGACGGCGCGGCCAATATCGAGCCGAAGTACAAAGGCATCTACAAGGCGCTCACTTACCGCACCAGCAGTAAATGGCAGGCCGATTTTGAAGTGCCTCAAAACTTGGGATCGAAAACCGATCCAAAACAAATCATCGTCGGCGCTGCGTTTTTAGCGATTGGTGTTACTGATGTCCGCGGCCTAAACGGCACGCCACAGATTGTGTGGAATAACCAGCCATTAAAAATTAGCAATGGCACGAATACCGATGGCTTGGGCGATGGTATACGCGCAGAAGCACCATTGGTCGACACAATTCAGGCCAAAAATTATCAAGCCATCATCCATTTGGACGTGTCCGGCTTAGGTGCAATTGCCTTCGCACCATTGGCGCTGAGCACTGTCGTGAATTTGGAAGCGAACTGGCCGCATCCCAATTTCGGCGGGAGTTTCTTGCCGCAAACTAAAACGATTACTGACGCCAACTTTAAAGCAACATGGGATGTCTCGCATTTGGCGAGTCGAAATATCTCAATGGTACAAAAGGGGTTGAGCGATAAAAACGCCCTCGAAACTTTTGATGTCACTTTTGCGGAACCCGCCAATATTTATCAGCAAGCCGAGCGCGCGGTGAAATACGGAATCTTATTTATTGTCCTTACGTTTGCTGCATTTTTCCTCATCGAAACCTTGAAAGAGATTCGCATCCACCCCATGCAACACGCACTGGTGGGTCTGGCGCTGGCGATTTTCTTTTTGTTGCTGGTGAGCCTTTCCGAGCATATTCGCTTTATCTATGCATACCTTGTTGCTGGCAGCGTGTGTGTGCTTTTGATTAGCTATTACCTCGCACATGTGTTGGGCGGCTGGCTGCGCGGCTTGGCGTTCGGGCTAAAACTCACGATCCTGTATGGCGTGCTCTATGGGCTGCTGCAATCCGAAGATAGTGCGCTGGTGATGGGCACCTTGTTGCTTTTCGTGGTGCTGAGTATGGTGATGCTCCTGACGCGAAAGCTGAATTGGTATCAAATCAGCAGCGCTAAAACGGCGACTTCAGCACAGATTGAGTAAGGCACAGGCCAGGCATGAAAACTAACTTGCACAAAATATTAAATGCTGTATATTTATCCAGTATTTGGGTTTTGACCAAATTTTTCATACGAGGTTAATATGTCATTAATGCTTACCAACTCCGGCTTTACGGGCGATGCACGAGCCCGCGATCGAGCCTACAAAGGTCGCGGCGCCGCGCTCAATATTGAGGGACGGTTTGAGCAATGGCAGCGCAGCGCGTTTGATGACGGCTGGCAGATTACTCCAGATGAAGAAACCGAAACCGTTCCGCTCAAAACCGTCATCACTCGCGAAATCGCCAAATCGATCATCACTGAAAACGATTCACCTGACATCCCGTTTCGTTACTCGCTCAATCCCTACCGTGGCTGCGAGCATGGTTGTATTTATTGTTTCGCTCGCCCTACCCACGCCTATCTTGGCTTGTCGCCAGGGTTAGACTTTGAAACACGCATTTTTGCCAAAACCAACGCGCCGCAGCTGCTGCGCACTGAGCTATCGAAGCTCAGCTACCGCAGCGACGTCATCAGCCTAGGCATCATCACCGATGCCTACCAGCCATGCGAGCGCGAGTTCACGCTCACGCGCCAGTGCTTGGAAATCATGAGTGAATTCAATCAGCCGGTTGGCCTCATCACCAAATCGACTCTGATCGAACGCGATATCGATATTTTGCAGTCCATGGCCAAGCGTAAGTTGGTACATGTCACGATTTCTGTAACAACCCAAGACCATCATATTTCGCGGTATCTTGAACCACGCACCGCTGCACCGGCACGCCGCATGCAAATCATCAAACGTCTAAGTGATGCTGGCATCCCCGTCGGGGTCAACGTCGCCCCGGTGATTCCCTTTTTAACGGATCACGAGTTAGAAGCCTTGCTCGAAGCGGCGCGCAACCATGGTGCTACAACCGCAGGCTACGTCATGCTCCGTCTACCGTGGGAGCTGAAAACGTTATTCCGCAACTGGCTCGAGACCCATTTCCCGCTTAAAGCCACGCATGTCATGGCGCGCGTGCAAGAGATGCATCACGGGAATGATTACGATCCAACATTCGGTACCCGCATGACGGGACAAGGTATTTTTGCCGAGCTATTGAAACAACGCTTTGCGAAAGCCTGCGCTCGGCTTGATCTTAATAACGCTGGGCGCAGGCAGATCCAGCGGCTTGACGCGAGTCACTTCTGCGTGCCGGGACGGGCAGTACAGAGGGCGCTTTTTTAGGATGCATGGCTGAGAGTGAATTGGTATTTAACGCAACCGCCTACATCCAACGATGAAATCCCTGCGTAATGCTTAAATCCGCCAATCAACACCCCGCATGGAGATTCAGATGTCGATGTCGTCAGACTGGTCGCCCACACTTTTACCCCCATTTTTGTCGGCTATACTGCCACCAATGGCAAACGCAAAATCATCGGTGAGGCGCGCTGATCCGCCGAAAAATTCGACAGTGGATAAGGCTCGGTCGAGCAATGCGAGGGCTGAGCCGTTGCCGACATCAACATCAAAGTCCCCGTCTGGCGTGTCATTCGGAGCGTTGTTGCCTCAAGAGGCAGACTCCACCTTGACTTTCGAAGTTTTACCCGCTCGCGCTAACGCTGACGAAAATGACGTCTTTTTACGCTGTCTCCTCGTGCCTATCGCCACCGGAGATCAAAAGGCGCTTGCCGATTTTTACGACGCGAGCGTCGGCCGTGTTTATAGCATCGCGTTGCGGATTGTTCGCCGACCTGAGATGGCCGAAGAAGTCGTGTCCGATGTCTATATGCAAGTCTGGCGCGATGCGACCCGATACGATACCTCGCGTGGCCGTGTGCTGGCCTGGTTACTCGTTATCACCCGCAGTCGTGCGCTCGATTTGCTGCGTCGGCAAGATGAAGCTTTTAGCCATCCCGAGCCGCAGGATTTGATCGCCGAGCCAGAAGATAACGGAAAGAATCCGCAAGATTTATTATCGGCAACCCAGTCAAACGCCTTGCTGGGTGACGCTCTCAGGGCGTTGTCCCCAATGCAGCGACATTTGATCTCACTCGCGTTTTTCAAAGGACTAAGCCATTCCGAAATCGTTGAACACGCTGGGATTCCCTTGGGCAGTGTCAAAACACATATCCGGCGGGCCTTGACTGTTTTGCGCGAAGCGCTCGGCGGAGAGTTTGATATGCAGCAACCATCCAATAGCGGCAATGGCAGCAAAACAGCATTGAAAGTGCAGGACTAATATCATGGCAACCAGAAAAATAAATCGTCAGCGGTCCAACGCCACCGCGCTGCCTGAAGCAATCGTCAGCGAACTACTACTCGCGTTGTCGCCGCAAAAATTGCCAAAAAAACGTGAGGTGCAAATGAGGAAAAGACTCATGGAAAAAATTTCCGCTGAGGTCCAGCCGCGGTTCCAAAATAAACCGGTCAGTATGCCCGCTACCAACGCACACTCTCCGCAAAACCGAACTGCCGCTGAGGGCTTTTCCGGCATTACGACCATTCGCATTAGTGACGCAGCCGCGAGCAGTTGGCATCCGAAAGCCCCCGGAATTGATGCCAAAATTTTGTTTGATGACGGCCGCACTATGACCAGCCTCGTCCGCTTCGCCGCTGGCGCTCGGTTGGCCGCCCACCGGCACCACGGCGTGGAAGAAACCACTGTTTTGCAGGGATACTGCTACTTAGGTGAAGTGAACTTCCCCGATGAAAGCATCAACGTGCGACTGAATCCGGGCGATTATCAATTAGCCGAGGACGGTAGCACCCACCCTGAAGTTTATAGCCCCGAAGGTTGCGTACTCTTAATTCGGAGCGCAAGTTTGAAGGCGTCGCGGACGCGGGTAGCGAGCGGTCTTCGTACTTAGCGCAACGCTTACAAACCCAAACGGCACTCAAATTTTTCATCGAAAAAAACTGTCGTACTCATACTTCTGATAACAACATCCCTCTAAGGAATTCACCGAATTCAAGATTAATCACATTCCAAATTCGGCTAGACTGATCTGAGAAAATCGAAACACAAAAGAGGAGAATCACGCTTGAAGTCTGTCATCTCGTTGGCCGCCGTTTCGTTGGCCGCCGTTTTAGTCGCGCTCACAAATCCGGGCGACGCAGCCGAATCCCCGACCAGTTACCCCACCAAACCCGTCACCATCATCGTCCCCTTCGCCCCAGGCGGGCCGACCGATACCGTCGCGCGCACCATTGGCGCGGTGATGTCGAAATCGCTCGGTCAGCAAATCCTGGTCGAGAACGTCGGAGGTGCAGGCGGCACAATTGGCGTGGGCCGTGCGGTGGCAGCGCCCGCCGACGGCTACACGGTGCTGTTAATGCACATCGGCATTTCCACCGCGCCCTCGCTTTATCGCACGCTCAAATATGACGTTACAAATGACTTAGAACCCATTGGCTTGGTGGCCGAAGTGCCGATGACGTTAGTGGCCAAAAAAGATTTGGCACCTGCGAATTTGAGGGACTTCGTCACCTATGTGAAAGCGAATAAAACCAAAATGTCTTACGCGCATTCCGGCGTGGGCTCTGCATCACATTTGTGCGGCATGTTGTTCATGAGCGCGATTGAAACTGATGTACTCACCGTTCCATACAAAGGGACGCAACCGGCGATGACGGATCTCCTGGGTGGCCAAGTCGATTTCATGTGTGACCAATCCACCAACACCACCTCGCAGATCAAAGCCGATAAAATTAAAGTGTACGGTGTCACGTCCAAAGCGCGTCTGGGTTCGTTGCCAAACGTACCCACCATGGACGAAGCGGGCATGAAAGGCTTTAACATTGGCGTATGGCACGGCCTGTGGACGCCAAAAAATACGCCCAAAATAATCAATGAAAAGCTCAATAAGGCACTCCAAGACGCGCTGAAAGATAAAGACGTGATTGAACGGATGGCAGCACTTGGTACCGCACCAGAGCCCGTAACGCGTCAAACCCCCGAAGCCTTGAGAGCGCACTTGGTGGGCGAAATTGCGAAGTGGGCACCGATCATCAAGAATGCGGGCGTTTACGCGGATTAAGGGTTTCGCTAAACATCGTAAAAATGAGAATAAAACGCTCAGCTGCTCTTGGCGTTTTGGTTCGTGCGGCAGTTGTCGCGCTGAACGAATACCCTAATTCGGGGCCAAATTGTTATTCATTCAACGCGGCATTCTACCGATAAGCATCCCGCATTTTCAAGGCCGCCACTACCACCCCCGACTATCGTTGGCGGCACATTGAGTGTTTTGAGCGGAAGGCGAAAGAAACCCGAACCCCGGCTGAACGCCAGTACTGGCCTGGCGTTAGGGGTCATTTTGTAGTTGTAGTCACTCGCCGGCTTTGGCCGTCACTGCAAATCCAACCGCTAGGCGCTATTTTCTATATTGAGGATTGAATTGTTTGATCGTCGTGGAAATCATTTCGGACTTGGCGCGGAGTCTGGTGACTAGTTGCTCAAACGCAGCTGTATCAGTTTGCTGGCTTCTTAAATGTTCCAAGATGGCATCTTGAACATTCTCGCCACAGATGCCCGATTGCCAGCAAAGCTGCTCATTAACGATACCGCCGGTTCAACAGTCGTCGCCCATCTGGCACAATAAAAATGGAACGGCAAGCATGCGGAGCGCTGCCGCTTGCGCAGCAGGATAATCCTTCCCGAGCTCTCCACTTTGACTCAGCCCGTTGTATAAAAATCCTTCCATTGAGCCCAGCATCGGTTCTGAAACAATTTTCTCGAAAAATTCTAATGCGGCTGCAGAATCAGCGTCGAAATTTTTTTGTCCTGACTGTACCAGTGCGCGCCATTTAGCTGCATTCGGCTGCGCTTGAAATGCCGCCATTTCATCAGCCGTGATCGGCGCCTTCCAATAGCCTTGAGCATGCCTCATGAAAGCGCAGCGCGCCCTGTGTCTACCGTCGAACGGCCTACCAAAAATTTGTTCGAATCGCTGAATTTAGCTTCTGCTGCGATGGTGTTTTCAACCATATTGGCTGCCATCGGTTGTCGCTCGCGCAGTTGATCCGGTGCCGGGGCGTGCACCCGTGGCATTGACCCCGCTACCGGGACTGCTACCAGCCGACGAGGTCGATTATGGGTCAGCTGATGTAGCAGGCCCTGGCGCGGCATTGTGGATAGTTTGAAAATACCAAACGCCTACACCCGTGAAGGCTAGCGTTAACAATAGAGTAATTGTTTTTTATGCCGCACCTTATTTTTTCCAAGTTCGCTTTTCTAATCTAATAATATCGAAATTTCCATTTTGGAGCGCATCAACAATTAGGTTATGAAATCGCACAGTCGAAGCGTATTGCTCCGGTGAAGTAAGCAATTGTGAAAGTTGATAGGCATCCAGATTGCATGGTCCCTGGGCGCAGGTTAACAGTAGGCCCATTGAATTTTGGCTGCAATCTACCCCAAATTGGCAAGCTACTAATTTGGTGGCTTCCATAAATGCTTTGGCATCCAGCGGGGAAAGTTCAACACCGTTAACAAAATTACTAAACTTATTATAATTTTGAGTTGCTTCGCCAATCAACTTTAAAGCCATGTCGATTGCATACGGATTCCCTGAATTCACGGCCTCGCCGAGCACCGCTGACACACCAGCTAAATCACCATTAGGCGCATATTTTTCGTCAAGAGATAGTTGAACTTTAATGACAGGATCAGTTTCGGGGCCTACTCGCGGCTTGAGCCTAATTTCTTTAACGCTAACCGGTGCCGTGTCGAATCCTAGGCAGGGCTCAAAGATTTTTTTAATGGCCGCAATATGCTCGGTTTTATTTTCATCGGTTGATGGCACTTCATCAATCCATTTTTGCATTTCGCGTGCGTTGGAATTCGTTGGTCCAGAGTACATCATACATTCTAAGACCACAATTCCGGCTAAATAAGTGCCGCCATCCTCTGGGTGCTGTCGTGCCAAATCAAAGAATTTGCGCTTGTCCGTTGTATTCTGATACAGCCGAGCAAGTCGTAGTGTCGGCGTATCTCTAAAGGCGGTTAAATTTTTTTGAATGGCATTTAATTTTGGGGTCTCTGCGGCGCTTTTAAGCGAGGCGCTATCGTTCTGTTTGCTGCTGACGATAGGTTTTACTTCTCGTTCAGCCAACTTTGGTTGCGGCCAAACGACATAAAGCAAGAACGCAGCGGCTGCAGCAGCTATGGCCAACACCATTTTTTTTGGAGTATTCATTTTCTCTCGAGATAAAAAATGGAATCTTTCAATCGAAAGATCCCATCCAAGCTAATGATTCAAATGTGTTTGATATGACGAATATAAATTCTAAAATTAGGTAGGGCAAGGCTTTGCGACACCGTTACCTAGTTTAAGCGTGCCAACTTGTCGTACGGCAATGCCAGTCGCTGCTGCGAATACATAATCTTCTGTTCCGCCGTCAGCAAATGTTATCGTAACAATTTCACCATTGTGTGAAAGCCGCGTAGGGCCTTGAAACATCTTTTGAATAGTATAGCTGGCCGCTATTAATCTCAAATCGGCATCGTCTGTCGAAACAGCTGCAGCCGCATCGGGGCTTGTGCCACATGCCGACATCACATCGCCAGGAGTTTTACTGGGCGCAAAAAATTTGCATATAAAATAGTAACGACAACATTCAAATTTGAAGTTAGGCAAAACTGTCATGGAACGTTGCGTTGCTATTCATATTCATTGGGAACATCGGTAGAGGCACTTTAACTTACAGCCGACGGCGTGTAACCTGTCAATGTTGACGGGTTCGCAATTGGAAATATGTCTGTGCGAGCACACAAAATGGCGCATTCTCCGCTCGCTTTATAGCGACCGTGTTTACAGGTAAACTTTCAGCATGAACAAAGTGCCACGCCCCGCCAAAACCAAATTCTCCCAAGACACTATCGCCATCGTTTATGACTTCGATGGCACGCTTTCGCCGCAGCCCATGCAGGAATACACGGTGCTGCCCAAAATCGGCATTGAGCCACAGGCATTCTGGAAGCAGGTGCATGAGGAGGCGACGGCGACGGGCTCCGACCCGATGCTGGTTTACATGCGTCTCATGATGGAAAAATTATATAAAAATGATGCGGTGAAAATCACGCGAGAAGACTTTTCAGCGATGGCATCAAAAATCCAATATTTCCCTGGCGTGGAATCATGGTTCCCGCGTATTAATGAATACGTTAAAAATCGCGGTGCAGGCAAAGTCAATGTGCAGCACTACATTATTTCGGCGGGGCAAAAAGAGATTCTGGAAGGCGTTTCGATTCGGCAATATTTCAAGCAGATTTATGCCTCCGAATATCATTTCAATCAATACGGCATCGCGACGTTTCCAAAGCTGCTGATTACCGATACCTCGAAAACGCAATTTTTATTTCGGATTAACAAAGGCCGCGAATCCTTGGCCGAATCGATCAACGATCATATGCCTGAAGCGGAGCGCCCGATTCCATTCTCGAACATGATCTATATTGGTGATGGTATGACCGACGTGCCGTCAATGGCGCTCTCGAAAAAAAGTGGTGGTCATGCGATTGCGGTGTTCAATCCGAAAATACCAAAAACCAAAGAAACCTGTGTGCGATTGTTGGAGGCGGGACGCGTTGATTTCATTGCGCCAGCCGATTATCGTGAGACCAGCAAGCTGGCGGCGCGCGTAGAATTATTGCTAGATTCGGTGATTGCCGGCGTCGCTTATGCGGCAGAAGTGGCCGCTTGCAAAAACGAACATCGTGAATAACCGGTATGGGGAAAGTCGCTGGAAAACCGCGCCAGTGCTCGTGTTTCAACCTGCTTCCCATGTTAGAACCGCTGTTTTATGGTGCTCTGATTTACGCGACTTTGTGTTCTGCGTCCCGGCATGATGCGTCCACTAACGTTCCATATTCTGCGTGAATTATCGGTTGAGCGATTCACTTCGGGTGCGGCGTTAGCGTCACAATTTGATGTGTCGCGCAGTGCGATTTCGGATGCGCTGAAAGAAGCGTCGGATAACGGTGTCGAGATTTTTAAGCTAACACGGCGCGGCTATAAGCTCGCCGCGCCGTTGGATTTATTGAATCTGGATTTGATTCGCCAATTGCTCGATAGCCAAGCCGGGCGGGTCAATATTGAGGTGCTGGATCGTGTAGATTCCACTAACTCTGAGCTCACGCGCCGCATAACGGATGTGCAGTTGCCATTGCGACTGCCATCTGGAACCTGTGTCGTGACGGAGATACAAACGGCAGGTCGTGGCCGGCGTGGTCGCATGTGGCAGTCTGGATTAGGCACCTCACTCACGTTTTCGCTGCTGTGGCGTTTTGAAAAAGGCGCGGCGCAATTGGGCGGGCTTTCGCTTGTGGTTGGTTTGGCGATTGTGAAAGCCTTGCGAGCGCAAGGACTTGTTGAGGCACAAGTAAAATGGCCAAACGATATTTTGGTCGGTTTGCAACAACATCAAAAACTAGGCGGTATCTTAATCGAGACGCAGGGCGATATGTTGGGGCCAACAGCCGCGGTGATTGGCATTGGCATAAACGTTAATCTCCCCGGCGCCATGAAGCGAGCCATTGATCAGCCTGTAACGGATTTTGTATCACATTCCACGACGCCGATCACTCGAAACGCCTTGCTGGTAGCCATTCTTCAGGCATTGCTCCCGGCGCTGGGCAAATTTAATACCCTTGGCTTCGCCGCGTTTCGTCATGAATGGCTTGGCCTGCATGCGTATCAAGATTGCGTGGTGACGGTTTCTCAAGCAGGCGCGGAACCATTTTCGGCAATGGTTAGTGGTGTTGCCAATGACGGTTCGTTGTTGGTGAAGCCGCAAAATGGCAATACCATCAACAGTGCGATCAATATCAAAGAGATTGCATTGTCGTCAGCTGAAATTTCGATTCGCCCTGCCTTAGTTTGCGAACAAAATGACCAACATGACTCAAGAGAGTCCAACAAAACCACCACGCCGTCGCCGGAAAAAAGTTGATTTTCTGATGCGCAAATCATCCGTGGACGAAAAATCTAGTTCTCATCTGCAGCACGTCCTCGCCATTGACGTTGGCAACACCCGTCTCAAGTGGGCGCTGCACGACGGCGCGGGTTGGGCGGCGCAGGGCGCCTGCTCGACAAGTGACATTATTGCGCCGTCAACCCTCGTCGCCGAATGGGCTGAGCTGGCGCCCCATTTCGTGTCCCATTTCGTGTCTCATTTCGCGCCCCGCTCTTCGCCAAGCCTGCCACCGCATTTGCCCAGTGTGCGGGCAATGATTTCGACGGTTGCTGATAAATCCATTACGCCGGTGATCATGAGCGCGCTGCATGCGATCGGTTGCGAATCGATCGAATTAGTGGTGCCGAAAGCCTTGCAATGCGGTGTGCGCAATGGCTACTCGGATCCCACGCAGCTCGGTTCGGATCGTTGGATGGCATTGATCGCTGCGTTTGGCAGTATGAAGCGCGAAACCACACTTTCCGGTGCGCATGTCTATCCGCAGCTCGTGGTCATGGCCGGCACGGCGCTCACAATTGACGCTCTTGCCGCGGACGGAGAGTTCCTGGGTGGGGTGATTGTTCCCGGGGCAACACTGATGCGTGCGGCCTTAAAGCAAGGAACCGCGCGCCTTCCTGCGAATCGCGGCGACCATGAATTGTTTCCGACCAACACCGACAATGCGATTGCAACAGGTGCAATCGAAGCCTGTTTGGGTGCGATGCAGCGCATGCACGGCGCACTTATTCGGCGGAGCGGTGTTGATCGCCTCAGCGAGGTGCGCTGCATTGCCAGCGGTGGCGGTCTGGCTGTACTGGCGCAACATTGGGCGACGCTCTCGTTTGCGGTCGCCGTTCGCGATAATCTGGTGCTGGATGGGCTGATCAGATTGGCATACGAGATTTAGCTGTCGCATCTCGAGTCTCGTATGTTGGGTTTCAATATTGGTGGCAGGCAACCGATGAAATAGTTTTCAGAAAATAAAAACCGCGCGTAGAATCATGCTCAAAATAGCGCCAATTGAATAAGAAAAGTTTTTTTAAGCAACAACAAGGGACTCTCGCATGCTGCGCCTCGCATTTTTTCTGTTGCTGATTATCAACGTTGCGGTGGGCGCCTATTTTTATCTCAACCCAACCGCGAATCCGCTGCTTGAGCGCGTCGAGCCGCCGCTGGAATTAAATCGCGAAAAACTCAATATCATTTCTGTCGCCGATCCTGGCCGAGCGCAGCAAGAAGCACAGGTCGTACTGGCAGCCCGCAAGTTGGCAGAATCATTGATCGGCTCCGCCTGTGTGGATTTTGGCGTGAAGCCCGCCGATAGTGCGCGTGCTCAGGCGCTGTTTAATGCGATGTCACTCGGTGACCGGTTGAGCACTCGTAACGCTGAAGAATTCACCCGATTTGCCATCACAATTCCCGGCCTAAAAGATAAAAAAACAGCCGATGCCTTGGTTGCCACGCTTAAAAAAACGGGCGTGAAAGACGTGTCCGCGCTGGGTGACAATAGCATTTCATTGGGCGTATTTTCGAGCGACGAGGCGGCCAAACGTACATTGGATGAACTGGGAACCAAAGCGGGTGCGCTCATAAAGAATGCCACCATTACCCCGCGTAATCCACAAGTTAAAGAAGCGGTGTTCTCCATCCGTGAGCCGGATACCGCCATCATTGCGCGTTTGAGTTTAATGCAGCGCGATTTTGAAGCGAGCAACTTGAAAGCCGTGACTTGCCAGGCTGATTCAGCAGCAGTTCAGCCGCCGGTAGCGGCGGTCGTCGCCGTACCGACACAGACAGCCACGCAACCACCTACGCAAAAAACAACATCTGCTACCGCGGTTACTAGGCCGGTAACGGCAGCGCCCGCCAAGAAATAAAAATTAGAGAAACGAGCCGCATGAATCAAATTGTTTAAAAAATAAAAAAGCAATCGCATGAAATGGGATGAATCACCGCAACATTCTTGGCCTAACCGCCAGAAAGCGCCTGACGATGAAAAGCTATTCCGAACGAGCTCAATCCTCCTTGGATGATTCACCCGCAACCCCCTCTCCGGCATCATTTCCTCCGACATCAACGCAAATAGACGCAGCGCAACACTCATCCCATTTCACTTTTTCACGGCGAACATTTTTCGCCATCGCCGGTGCCACGGGTGTGCAGGTCGTGTTCAATCAGCTCGCTTTCGCGCATCCGGGGCATCCGCCGCTGCCGGAAGGTTTGCCGATGCCGAAAAAACTGAAACGCTTAATGGCGGCCAACGCAACCGTCGCCTCGCCTCCTGGTTGGTCAGGTGCGCCGGGCAGGGCGCGCTATCGTATTGAGGGTTTACCGAAAGTGACCGGGCAAAAAAATTACGCCCGAGATTTTCGCGCTCGCGATATGCAGGAGCAGGGTTGGCCGGGTCAAGAACGGGTCGCCTGGGTTGTGAGGGCAACGCGGGTGGACCAGCTTTTCAACGGCCTTGATTTGTCCCTGTTGCCCCCCGCATTGCAGCCGATGAAAGTCATCACTGCGGCCAATTTGATACAAGATCAAATTACCCCGCCATCAAGCATGAAACCGCCGACTGCATGGCCGAGCGGGATGTTGGTGGCAACCGGTGCGCGCCCCATTTTCTTCGGTCAGCCCGTGGCGATCTTGATTTTTGCCGACTTTTCAACGTTCCGCCAAGCCAAACAGGTTCTGCAATTTAATCCAAACCTCGTGCAATACGGCAATCAGGTCGTGATCCCGCCCGCCACAGCAGCCTACGGGTCCATTGAGACCCTGACCCGTTATGTCGCAAATGGCATCCCGCCGTTCTCACAGGTCGAAAGCGGCAAAAGCAATCCCTATGCCGAGCCGCCCACTGCGGTAGACATTCAGGCCAAAGCAAAGCGACAACAAATTGACGCGATGTTTAGTGATCCAAGCTTGCGGCAATTTGGCGGCACGTATCGTACGCAAGTGCTCGACCCGATGTTCATGGAGCCCGAAGCGGGTTTGGCGTGGTTGGATCGCTCTAATTTACAAGCAGCACAGCTCAATTTGGTGCTCGGAACGCAAGCAACCAACGGTGATATGTCCGATACGCTCGGTCTCTTCAAAAATGCGAAATTCCCGTTTGCCGTGACTACGGTGGTGTTGAACTCTTGCTATCCAGGTGGCGGCTTCGGCGGACGTGATGTCTCAACCTTCCCGTCCTTCCTGGCGATTGCGGCCGCGTATTCGGACCTTCCGGTACGCATTGTGCAAGATCGATACGAGCAATTTCAGTCCGGATTAAAGCAACTTGACGCAACGATTCAACACAGCATTGCGGTTGATGGCCGCGGCAAATTTGTTGCCTTCAAAAGTAGTCAGGTGTTGAACGGCGGTGGTAACAACAACTACAGCCAATACATTGCAGATTTGGCGGGCTACTGTGGTTTAAGCGGCTACAACATCACCAAAGCATATGTTGATGCCAAAGCGATGCCGACGCCGGGCGTGATCGGCGGTTCGATGCGCGGCTTCGGCGGTCCACAGGCGAGCTTTGCGGTTGAGACATTGGTCGATGAAGTTGCTGTCGCATTCAATGCCGATCCGATCTCGCTGCGCCTGCAGAACGTATTGCAAACGGGGCAGCGCACAATCACTGGTGCGCCGCTCACCCAGGCCATGACGCTTACAAAAATTTGTCAGATGGCACAGCAAAACGCGCTGTGGCTGAATCGAGTGGCTGACAAAAAAGCGTATGCCGCGCGCGGCCTCCGCTATGGAGTTGGTTTTGCGTTGGCGAATCAGGCCTATGGCACCGGCACCGACGGGGTGATGGCCGAAGTCGCCATTGACATCAGTGGCGCGCTGACAGTGCGCACCAATTGCGTCGATATGGGAAATGGCTCTGCCACCACCTTAGCCATTAGTACCGCTGTTTTTGCGGGTAACAATGCCGCCGATGTGGCGATGGGGGACGCCGGTTATTTCAATCTGCCGCTCGGTTTGCAAACTGAAAAGGGCGGCTGGTCTGACCCAACTTGGACGGCATCGTTTTCGATGTCGTCGAGCGCGTGCTTAACGGCTTTTCACCAGGTTCATGTCACGCAGCAAGCGGCACGCGCTTTGTTTGAGACCGGCATTTTGCCCGCTGCCGCGCAATTGTGGAATGTGCTGTTGTCCAATATTCGCGGCAGAACGGTTTGGCGTAACGGCTTGCTCACCGCGCCCGGCCTGCCGAACCTCAGCATAGAAGGCATTGCCCAGCAAATTTACAACAGCAGTTTATGCGCGGCGGCGATGACGCATGGTGTCTACGAAGGCCGCTGGGTTGCAGCTGATTACAATGTGCCGAGCTTGAACTGGACAGCGCTTCAATGGCCCATCGATGGACTATCCACCAAAAATGCCAACAGCAGCCAGTGGGCGCAGATTCGCCGCGCCAACACCACCCCGCCCGATCCCAATGCAGGCCTGTATGGGCGAAGTTTGTTCTCGCCATCGGGTGCATTGGCGGCAATTGAGATCACGCCTTCTACCGGCCATGCGCGGGTAGTGGCGATTGAATTATTTCTCGACGCCGGTCAGGTGCAGCAGCTTGATTTGCTTACCGGCCAAGCACAGGGTGGCGTGGCGATGGGTATTGGTTATGCGTTGCTGGAGAACTTGCCGTTACTGCAAGGCGGCGCGGGTGATGGCCGCTGGAATCTGGATCGATACCATGTGGCACTGGCGGGTGATGTACCGCTGGCACGGTTGAATTTAAACATCTTGCCCGCCACCGAGAAAACGGGCAAAGGTATCGCCGAAGCCGTGCTCTGCCCCATCGCCCCGGCCATCGGCAATGCCGTCGCGAGCGCCACCGGTAAACGCTTTCGTAGTCTGCCGATTACTGCTGCAAACATTCGTGAGGCATGAAAATGAATTCAACTCAAACGGAAGTGAAAACACAATCGATCAGCATCACCATCAACGGCCAAGTTGTACAGCGTACCGTGAGCGATGACCTGGCGCTGGTTGATTTTTTGCAGGAAGACTTGGGCCTAACCGGCACTAAATTGTGCTGCGGTATTGGAGTTTGCAAGGCCTGTACGGTGGCGGTAAAGCAGAATCCGACCAGCTTGTCGCAGCCGATACTCGCTTGCTCAACCCCCGCCGTCCTGCTCAATGGGCAAAATATTACGACCATTGAGGGGATTGGTGGCGGGCAGGGAATAGGCGGCGGGCCAACAGCGCCGCAGAAAATCAGCCCTGTGCAACAAGCATTTTTGGATCATTTTGCGTTTCAATGCGGCTACTGCACGCCGGGCTTCGTCATGGCAACGACGATGCTGATCGAGCGACTGCGCGGTGCGCCAGTGTCAATTGAAGCACTTGATGCCGCGATAGCCAATGCGGTCGGCCAGCATATTTGCCGTTGTACTGGCTACGCTCGCTATTATCGGGCGATTCGTGCAGTCATCATGAGTGAACCGGGGTTGGTCGTTGGCGCTTGGCAGGCGGAAAGTAAACACAAAGGCAAACAGAGCGGCAAACACAAAGGAAAAAATACGGACAACGACCGGTCCGCGCACGAGGACATGAAAGGGGCCAAAAAATGAACAGGCTTTTTAGATTCCACTTTTCTTTCCGCCTTTTTGCAATTGGCGCCACTATTCTTTTCTTTGCGAGCCTCGTTCATGCCGAGCCCAAATCATTGACATCCAAGACGTCAATTCGGGCAAGTCAAAGCGCGCTCCAATACGGCCAAGAATGTGCGGCCAACGTCTCGCCGGTGCCTGCCTTCAGCTGCATGAATGGCGAAGTCATACCGATTTTGGTGAACGGCGTGGCGCCCGCTAACTACACCGCCGGCATGACCTGCGATAAGCCCTCGTTACTACTTGATGAAACGCCCAATAATGACGGCCAGTGCGTGCCTAATTCGCGTGCGATTTTGTTGCGCGACGATCGTTTTGCCCAAGTCACGGCCATTTGTCGCCAAAAGAAAATACGCACCCAAAACCTTTATCTCTTCGATGAAATTGATATCGTTGCCCACAACGTTCGCAATGGCAGCACGTGCTGGTTTCGCGCGCTTGTCCAACAGCCTTTGAATATAGGCACCGGGATAGACGGCCGCAATGTCCCGTCGGCAACCAATCCCACCGGCACCGTTTGGGATCCGCCCGCGAAAACCGCCGCCGGCCTCTGCGTCACTTGTCACGACAGCAGCCCCTATATGTACAGCCCCTATGTTGCGCAGACCACGGCTGTTCCTAACGATGCGCTTGGCAAATACCAAAATAATGTCGGCGCAGACTTTAGATGGTGGCCGATTCCGCGCGGCATCACTACCCGTGGCAACACCTGCACGACTTGCCACCACATGGGTAATATGAACTCCTGCCATGTGGCTCTCAAGCAATCAATCGGACAGCTTGCGTTCAAAGGGCAGGATCAAGCCGCCACCCAATATCCACTCTCGCATTGGATGGCTCCAGGCAATCTACACAGCAAAATGCAATGGGAGCCACTTTTTGCTGAAAGCGCCGCCAAGCTTGCCGCATGTTGTGAGAACCCGAATCTGCCGGGATGCGAGGTCGTGCATTACAACACCTTAAAGAAACAATCGGTGACGAGCATAGGCGGCAACAAAGAATAAAATTTTTACATCGCGTTTGCAGTCGCGCTATGATCATATCGCGGTCGCGTTTTTAAATTTCACCGACTTCCACCGACTAAAGGAGATTGCCATGGGAACTATGGGAAATAAGGACAAAAAAGGTAAAGAAGCTAAAAAACCGAAGCAACCACCGAAACCAAAAATATAATCTGGTTTACGAAGCAGTTATCCGGCTCAACGGCGGCACTAATGGTGCCCATGTTGAGCCGTTTTATTTGCGAAAAACGAGGCGAAAATAGGCCTTAAAATATTAGAGATGTTGACAACAGTGAATACATACTCATTTAAAAAAATGTTGGAGATTGCCCAAAGATTGGCTCTGGGCGCGGCGTTCGGGGTAATTCTTGCTTCGTGTGCAGCTGATGGAGGAGGCGAAAAAGCAAAAAACGCACTGCCTGCCGAGCCGGAGAGAACTTACACCCAGCCGACCGACGCTAAATGGCAGAAATTGGAAACAGTTGCTTATCGCGGCAAGCAAGACGATATTTTCTTTTTAAACACCAGCCTCGGTTGGTACGTTAACGGCGGCGGCAAAATCTATAAAACCACCGATGGCGGCATTACATGGATTGAGAAACTATCCAAGGCTGGCACGTTTTTTCGCGCCATTGGCTTTGCCGATGAAAAACTGGGGTTTGCAGGAAATATTGGCACTGATTATTTCCCGAACGTGTCTGACACCACGCCGCTTTACGTGACCGATGACGGAGGCGAGACTTGGCGGGCCGTTGCGGCTATTGACGGGCCGGCAGTGAAAGGGCTGTGCGCGATTGATGTGTTGCACACAAAATTTATTAACTCGGGCGTGCTACAAAACCGAACGGTCATTCATGCCGGTGGCCGCGTGGGCGGCCCCGCGTTTTTGATGCGCTCTCTCGATAGCGGTAAATCATGGAAATCGATTGACGTCTCGGCGCACACCTCGATGATTTTGGATGTGAAATTTTTTGATGAGAGCCAGGGCTTCATCATGGGTGCGACTGATACCGATGTAGAAAAATCCAATGCGCTCATTCTCGCCACCAGAGACGGCGGGGTAACGTGGACGAAGGTGTACCAATCGACACGTCCGTTCGAGATAACCTGGAAAGTTTCATTCCCGACGCGCAAGATCGGTTACGCGACGATTCAGAGCTACAATCCGGATAAAACGGTCTCACGGCGTTACGTCGCCAAAACGACCGACAGTGGCCAAACATGGCGTGAGATTCCGCTGGTGAACGAACATTCGGTGCGTGAGTTTGGAGTTGGCTTTGCAGATGCAAAACTCGGCTGGGTGGGTACATCTAATGGCGGGTATCAAACCAATGATGGCGGCGCGACTTGGGCGTATGTTGAGTTGGGCCGTGCGGTAAACAAGCTCCGTGTGGTTCACGATGATGCCGGGTTTGTTGGCTATGCGATTGGTGTGGATGTGCGCAAAATTATTGTGCCAAACGCTAACTAGCGGGATGGCGCGATGGTCAGGTAGTGCGGTAGGCATACCCGGCAAAAATCTGCGACGGTTGGTTAGCGCCGTGCGCGAAAGCGGAGCGAGAATCAATTAAACATCCTCACCAACCCGCCAAGCAGAGCCAAGCGCAGTAAAATGAGTTGTTAACTAACCACTATTTGGTCTTTATGAATACCGATTCTGATTTTGATTTCACCAACCTAGCCGGAACTGCAAAGCCTGAGGTTGCGCAAACGAAGGCCGTGCCGTCGGTTCCGGCCAAGAGCAAATTTTATAACCCTGCCGTGGCGCAGAAGTTATTTGAGCTAGGCGGCTCCCGTGAGCGAATGGAGGAGGGGGGGGTATTTTTCTCGGAAAAAGATAAGCCGAGTAAAGGTGGGTTATTCAGCAAAGCCGTCCCCAACAAAATGTTTTTTATTGCGGCGGGTGAGGTCACATTAACAATTGGTGGCAAGTCGTTAGATACGATTGGTATTGGCGAAATTTTCGGCGAAATGTCCGTCATCACCGGCGCCGCACGCAGCGCAACAGCGACCGCCAAATCAAAATGTGCCGCTTATTCGCTTGATGCCGAACAATTCCAAAGTGCGATTCAAAAAATGCCGGAATTCGCGTTGATGCTCATGAATGTGATGTTTGACCGGCTGCGCTTGGTGACGGCGCGTTTGGCCGCACGCAGTGTCGCACCGGGGCACGGCGGTGACCGAGGCTTAAGCATTTTTGATTCGTCAACCCTAAAGCAGCTAGAAGGCGAGCTTGATCACGCGGCACGGCTGCGCTACTCGTCAATGCAGGCCATCATGCGCGAAGGCGAAGCGGGTGCTTACATGTATGTTGTTCTCGAAGGCCGCGTGGCGATCTCAATTAAAAATGCCGTCGTCGAAACCTGTGGCGTTGGTGGCACTTTTGGCGAGATGGCGCTGGTTGATCAATCGCCGCGTACCGCTACCGCGACAGCAGAAACTGAAGTCTCCCTACTGGCGATTAACCGCGCGACATTGCTAACGCTCATTGAAGAAAAGCCGGATTTTGCAATGGCGCTGCTGCGTGTGGTGGCTGAGCGCCTACGTTATATGAACAGCTTGTTAGCGTAATTGAAGTGTCAACATGACCGTCACTATTGCTGTTGTGGTCGCGATGGCCACAAAAAGTGGCGGTGTGAGTGACGGTGTGAGTGACGTTGACGGCGGCATCCGCGGGGGAATTGCGCGCGTTATCGAAAAACGCGAAGCCGAGATGATTCTGGCGACGGTACTGTCGTCGAGCCGGGCCAGCATCATTGCACATCCCGATCGCGTTTTGAGTACCATCGAGGCTGAAAAAACCCATGCGATGGTGACACGCCGCGCTGCCGGCGAGCCGATGGCTTATATCCTCGGCACGCGCGAATTTTATGGCCGAGAGTTTATGGTTTCGCCGGCAGTTTTGATCCCGCGCCCCGAAACGGAGATGCTCGTAGAGCAAGCACTGGTGCGGCTCTCCAAGCATTCCCCTGCTAAAAATTGCGTACTCGATTTGGGCACTGGAAGCGGCGCAATCGCGGTGAGTGTGGCGGCTGAACACCCCGATGCTGCTGTCACCGCCACCGATATTTCTGCCGCCGCGCTCGCGGTCGCGGCCCGCAATGCGGCGCAACATGGCGTACAAATTTCCTTTATCCAAAGCGATTGGTTTGGCGGATTACAGGGGAAGAAATTTGATCTTATTTTGTCAAATCCGCCGTATGTGGCCGAAGGCGATCCGCATTTATTGCAAGGCGATTTGCGTTACGAGCCTAGGCAGGCGCTTACGGATCAGGCGTTCGGCGAACAGGGCTTGGCCCATATTCGTCGCATTATTGCCGGTGCGCCACAACACCTTTGTCCCGGCGGATGGCTTTTGTTTGAGCACGGCTTTGATCAGGCTATAGCATGCCAACGACTGCTTGCGGAGGGCGGCTTTTTGGAGTTGGTCGCCTGGCCGGACTTGGCAGGCATCACTCGTGTTTCGGGAGGTCGGATTCCATCGTGAATCATCATGGCGGTTTGAAACGCGGTAAAATGATAGTCAGTTAGCCTCCTCTTTTTTGAACACAAAGGAATCACCATGGATACTCAAGAACGCATTCGTCAGACCGTTTCGGCCCATCCGGTTGTGTTGTTTATGAAAGGTACCGCGCAGTTTCCGATGTGCGGTTTTTCGTCATCGGCCACACAAATTTTAAAAGCCTGTGGTGTTGATAAACCATTCACCGTCAATGTGCTCGAAGACGAAGAAATTCGGCAAGGCATCAAAGAATTTGCCAACTGGCCCACTATCCCGCAGCTTTATGTAAACGGGGAATTTATCGGCGGTTCTGACATCATGCGCGAGATGTATCAATCCGGCGAATTGCAGACGATGTTGGGTGGTCAGTAATTTCGTTTAATGGCGTTGGAATTTTTAGTTCGGGAAATGTTCTAAACCGAAATTTTTCCCGCCTCAAGATGTAGCCGCGCCACACCCGGCAAATCAATAATCTCGCGGTCATGGCAAGCGACAACCACGCAATTATTGCTGGAGGCCGTTTGCCGTAACAACGCGACAATTTGCTGCCGAGCTGCCCGATCCAAATTAGCTGTTGGCTCATCCACCAGCAGTAAGCGCGGGTTCAATACCTTGGCGCGCGCTAGGGCTACCTTCTGTTTTTCCCCACCTGACAATCGCTTTGGCGCGACGTCAGCAACATGCCGCAAGCCTGCCCAACGGATGGCTTCCTGTGCCAATGATTGGCGCGTTTGGCTGTCCATACCGCGCATCTTTAAACCATATTCAATATTCGCGGCAATGCTAGTGTTGAACAGATACGGATGTTGATGTACGTAAACAATTTCGCGGCGCAGCGCCTGCGTATAATCTGCACCATTCATTGATTGGGATTCAAAATTTCCGCGCAAAACATCAGCAGGTTCAAGCCCCGCCAAAATCCGCAGTAGCGTGGATTTGCCGGCGCCATTGTCCCCTGTGAGTGCGTAAATATTGCCCGAATTGAGCTGGAAATCAACTATATTCAGTAGCGTGCGTTCACCGAATGATTTTTGTAATTGGGTGATTGTGAGGAGTCCGGCATCGACAGCGCCGACCTTTAGCGCACTCATGGTGGGTGTCATTTCATGCCTCCCTCGCCTTGGAAATAATTGAGCGAAGCATTGATGCCAAGGGCCAACATAATCAACACAAACCCCAGGGCGATGCCTTGCGCAAATTCACCTTTTGCCGTCTCGAGCGAAATCGCAGTGGGAATATTGCGCGTCAATCCCGCGATATTGCCACCCACCATCATCGCGCAGCCGACTTCCGAAATAACGCGGCCAAAGCCGTTGAATAATCCCGCCATCACCGCAAAACGTACTTCAAATAAGGTCGTAAACGCTGCACGGCTGCGGCTTGCCCCCAACGATAGCGCCGTTTCGCGCACGATCCGATCAGCACCCTGCACAGCCGCTAACGTGAACGCTGCCAGTACTGGAAACGCGATCACCGCTTGCCCAAGAATCATTGCCTCTTGCGTATACAGCAAGCCGAGCGACCCCAACGGCCCGCTTCTTGCCAGCAACACATACAACACCAAACCGACTACCACGGTGGGAAAAGATAAAAAGCTTTGCAGCACGATCACAGCCGCCCGCCGTCCGCGAAACGGCACCGTCGCTAACAAAAATCCGAGCACAATTGCCAATGGGGCGGCGATCAGTAGCGCCAATAGCGATACTCGCAGTGAAACCCAAATCACGCCCCAAAGTTGTGGGTCAAAGGCGAAGAGCAGTCGAAACGCTTCAACGGTTGCGGTGGTTAAGTTCATGTTTTTATTAACGTGAAATTATTTGACAGGCGGTGCGCCCGGCGTGAATAGCGATTGCCCGTCAACCTTTAGCGACAAAATCGCTGCTCGGCCTGCTGGCGAAACAACCCAATTCGCCAATTTTAGCGCGGCCTCATGCTTGGTATGCGGGTGCTTTGCAGGGTTCACCGGCATGATGCCATAAGGATTAAACAAACCCGGCACTTCGGAGACGATCGCATCGAGACCAACGCGATTTTTGTATGCGTTAAAGGTGCCGCGATCTGAGAGTGTATAGGCCTGTAAATTGCCCGCCATCGCCAATACCTCGCCCATCCCTTGGCCGGCCTCGATGTACCAAGGTTTAAATTTAATATCTTTGGGGACAATACCCACATCGCTCCAAAGCGCCAATTCCTTTTTATGTGTTCCTGAATCGTCGCCGCGGGAAATAAATTTTGCGATGGGTGGGTTTGGCGAGAGCAAATTTGCACCAGCAATTGCTTTCAACGCGCCGGATGCACTAGGCAAGCCGCGCAATTTAGCCGGATCGCTTTGCGGGCCGACGATAATAAAATCGTTGTACATGACGTCAAAGCGCACGCTGCCAAAGCCAGCCGCCATAAATCTATCTTCATCGGGGCGTGAATGAACCAGCACAATATCCACATCGCCGCGCTCACCCAGCTTTAGCGCTTGGCCTGTCCCTACCGAAATGACGCGCACGCGAATCCCCGAATCGCGCTCAAACAGAGGCAGTATGACGCCCAGTAAGCCGGACGCCTCGGTGCTGGTTGTCGTCGCTAACCGAATTTCTGCATCGGGTTTCTTTGCTTCTGGGGATTGCGCATGTCCAAGGACGACAAGCGTCGAAAAACAACAAGCAAACGTTGCGTTGAGAATTTTGGAGACAACTCGCATCTAAATTTCCTAAAAAGCTGACCGTAAAAGTGTACGGTAAATCAATACGTTAAATGTTGCGGGCGTCGCTATTGTGCATTGTCTTGCGCCGGGGGCTAAGTTTGCTGTTGTGTCGGGTGTTGGGCTGCGCGCTACACAATGATGTGATGTTGAAAACTGCTATCTGACCTCTATACTAATGCCTATGAAGCCATTTTTTCCAACGCTCACGATTGCGCTTTGTGTGCTTACCCTTGTTTGTCTATGGGCATTGTCGGTAGGGCAGTTTGCGATTCCAGTGAGTGAAATTTTTGCGCTGATCGCCGCCAAGTTTGGTGGCGCCGCATCGCCACGTTTAACGGAAATGGCGAATGCGGATGTTGTGTTGTTTGAAATTCGCGCCCCGCGTATCGCGGCGGCGTGGATGGTCGGCGCAGCGCTGTCAGCCGCAGGCGCCGCCTATCAAAATTTATTTCGCAATCCACTGGTATCGCCCGACATTTTGGGGGTGTCCAGCGGCGCAGCCTTGGGTGCTGTGTCGGGCATATTTTTATCGCTGCCGATTATTGCTATTCAAGGAATGGCGTTTGGCGGCGGCTTGATGGCGGTGGCGCTGATTCTTATGATCGGCAGCAAGTTGCGTGGGCATGATCCGATGCTCTCATTGGTGCTGACGGGTGTCGTGGTTGGTTCGTTTTTGGCATCGGGGCTGTCGTTGCTTAAATATTTAGCCGACCCGACGAACCAACTGCCTGCGATCACGTACTGGCTGATGGGTAGCTTTGCAAGCATCACGTCTCGCGATGTGAGCATCACGGCACTGATTTTTGTCGCTTCGCTCACCCCGCTTTTTTTGATGCGTTGGCGGATGAATTTGTTATCGCTGCCTGATGATGAGGCGCGTGCCTTGGGGCTGAACGTTAACCGCAATCGTCTCGTCGTCATCGTTGCTGCGACGTT
>JANYBL010000039.1 GCA_025360815.1 Burkholderiales bacterium | reverse complement strand
TTGCTGGCAACAATCAAAGCAACGAAGAGTTTGCCGCGTTATCTTGCCTGCGAGTTCGGGTCACCAACGCGCTAAGCGCTGTCTCCGAGGTCTCCGTCACCTTTACGGCTCCCCCCGGCCTAGCAGAGTTTTCATCGACTGGCACAGCAACAGAAACGGTAATCACGGATTCGATGGGTATCGCGGAAGTCTGCGACTTGAGCAATGATCGCACCGTGGGCGCGTACACCGTGCAAGCGCGATCACCAAGCACCACTTCCTATGTCTCGTTTGACATGGCGGTGGTGGCGGGTATGCAAGATGTGACATTCAATTTGCAAGGGGGCGGTAGCCGAGCATCGGGTGGCTCGGTGAGCGTGCAGCTTATCAACAACTGGGGTAATCCACTCTCGCGCTTAACCGTAACTTTAGGCTCATCGGCTGGCATGTCGGGCTGTCGATTCGCCGGTAATAGCCGAAGCATAAACGTCGTCACTGATGCACAAGGTCGTGCTTCTGCGAGCATCGGTTGTGCTGAGCAGGGCCCGCATGACTTCAGCGCGTCGATTCTTGGCGGACGATTTTTTGAAACGACTACCGGCTCGATAGGACCATAATATGCGCCCGCAACCTCAGCTTACAAAAATCAATGCTAAAGCGGCGAGCAAGGTAGCACTTGCCGCCCTGCTCGCCGCTGGTGCAATCTTCAGCACAACCCATGCCAGTGCGCAGCTCCGCGACTTTCGCAGCATCAATCCCATCGCCACGCCTGCTGTACCTGCGCTGCGATTGAGCAGCCCGCGCGCAGTGCCGCGCGAGGTCGTTGAAAAAGCCGTGCGCGATATTGCCGACGCATGGAATTCGGGCAGGTTGGAAGGCTATTTAGACCGCGATTTTGCCAACGGTCTGCGGCTCGAAGATGTGTTCCGCTTCACCCTGCCGCGCGATGCCAAGTTGGTCGTATTGAGTATTCGCAGCGTAAGTGTGCTCGATCAGCAATTGAGCCGCGAGCCAGTCACACCCCATCAAGCACCGAGTGTGGTCAGCTTGGTCAATGCGGTGGTAGAAACCCAAATCGAATTCCTCGATGGACGCGCGGGCTTTGTCAGGTTGCCGGGCAGCAATGAATTTACGCTGCGCATCACGGAGGCGTTCTGATATGCCGCTTGTTCATGATGCACAACGGTTGTTCCCTGCATCGCGATGGCCAGTGACAATTAAACTTTGCGCCATTTGCGCTATTTGCATTTACGCTGCAGTCGCCAATGCGCAAGCCATTGATGCGGCGCCTGCCGACGAAGACTGGCAACTATCCGGCTCGGTTAATGCGAGGTGGGATCATTATGCGGTGAGTGGTGACGCCGATATCGCCCCCTACGCCAGCACGGGCAGCCAGTATTACAGCGATTTCGCAGCCACTTTCGCTCGCCGTATTTCTGCCTACGAAAAAATGTCCGCGCAGATTACGGCGGCCATAAATGAATCTGCCTATCGTGGAAATGAGCGCGGCGGCGTTGTCCAGCAGTTGAAAGCGCTTTGGGAAAAAGGCGACGCTGCGATTCCGTTTCGCGCCGAAGCAGGGGATATTTTTGCGTACCAATCGTTGCGCACCTTGCAGCGCGGTTTGCGCGGCGGACAAATTGAATGGCAGCCTGAAACCACTTTGGGGAAACGGCAATCCGTGTTGCTGGCAGCCGGCACCAGCGCCACTTCCTATCGGCATAACAGCAGCGCCGAGACGCCCAATGATCGCTTTGCGAGCGTCGGTTGGTTGCTGGAGGAAACGCCGATGGGGACCTTCAATTTATCCAACACTTGGGCCAGCCGCCGCGCCGGTGCTGGGGCTTCAGGCAGCACAACTAATTCAAGCTATCCGGGCTATTCACAATCGGTCACCAGTTTGGGCTATTTGCAAACCATTAACCAATCCTGGCAGCGCCTTTTTATTCAAGGTGAACGCGCATTGTTTCGTGGTGCAGCGGATGGACAAGCGGGCGTTCACGATCAGGCGAGTATGGTCACAGTCGAAGGCCGCGTGATTAATTTGCCGCTCAATTATTTGGCGCGTTGGGAGCGCATCGGGCAGGGTTACCGCCCCAGCGGTGCCGCAGCGCCAGCCGACGCCGAGCAGACCACCCTGCAAGCGTCGTGGCGTTTTTTAACGGGACAAAATATCGTTGTGCGCGCATTGCAATCGCGCGATGGCTGGGATTCTGGTCGCGAGACCAAAGCGCGTACCGCGCAGGCAACGCTCAACGGACCGGTGATCGATAAGCTCTTTATCAATACCGATATGGCGATTCAACAGCGGCGGGCTCTGGATGATTCTTTGCGTGACCGGCTCGCTAACGGTCGCGTTGAAGTTAGCTATTCGTTTCTGGGCGGCAATAACATTCGCTCAGGATTTAGTGGGCGACGTGCAGAAAGCGAAGTAGCCAACACCGTCGCCTATTCGCGCGACTGGTTTATACAGGCTGGGTTGCCGTTTGATTGGTCTGGCATTCGCGGCACTTTTTCGCCCGGCATCACTTGGCGCAATCAGGTAGATACGACAGGCACACAAAAGTCATTTTCACCGACGCTGCTCTTCACGGCAAGCCGAGATAACCACAGCTTTACGTTTTCTCGTGCAACGACCACGCTTAAATTGTCCGACGCGATTGTCGATGCATCCGGCAAGCAAACTGCGTTTTCTTATACTTATGGTGCACGATCATTCCGCATTACGGCAGATGGCGAAGCCATCAGCCGGGTGAGTCCAGTTGACCAACATGCACAAGCACGACGTATCGGCTTTTCGATTTCGATTCCGTTTGATCGCGCATCGGCGCGGGCAATTGGTCGCAATGCAAGTGGGTTAGACGCCGGGGCGGCCAGTATCGCCGGATCAGGTTTTGACATAGCGGCCATGGGCCCCAATACCCCGTTAGCCAATTTGGAAGGTTTGGCCGCACAGTTTCGCATTGCCGCCTTTGCGTCACAGGGTGATTATCGTGTTTCGGAAGCGCAAATATTTAATCAAATCACTTCAAGGCAGCGTGTCGTTGCCAAAATCAATGGAGAGCGGG
>JANYBL010000011.1 GCA_025360815.1 Burkholderiales bacterium | reverse complement strand
TGGTTTGGTTGAGTGTGGTGGGTGGGGCGAAGTTGATGATGCTTTGGCTGGCTTTGTTGATGGTGATGCTGGCGGTGACTTGTGGGGCGGCAAGGTAGTTGGCGTTTCCGGCTTGGTCGGCGGTGATGGTGCAGGTGCCTGCGGTTTGGATCGTCGCTGTGTTGCCGCTGACTGTGCACACCGTCTGCGTGGTGGAAGCGAAGACGATGGCGTTGCCGCTTGCGCCACCCGTGGCACTTAGCGTGAAGTTGTTGTTAGGCGCTGCTTGGTAGTTGATTGGTGTTACTGGTGCAAAACTGATCGTCTGAGCCGCTTTGTTGATAACGATACTGGCGGTGACTTGGGTGGCGGCGGTATAGGTGGTGCCATTGACTGTGCCGCCTGCTTGATCAGCGGTGATGGTGCAGCTGCCTGCGGTTTGGATCGTTAGCGTTGCGCCGTTGGTGCCGCCAGCGGTGCAGACGGTAGGTGTGGTGCTGGCAAAGGTGATCGCGTTGCCGCTTGTGCCGCCCGCGCCGCCGCTGGTGGCGCTGAGGGTGGCGGTGTTGTTGGGGGGCTGCACATACGTGAGCGGGCTTGCGGGGGTGCTGGTGAGGCCGGTGATGGTTTGGCTGATGGTGCCGCCAACGGTGATGGTGAAGGATTGGCTCACGGCGGGGGCGGCGTTGTAGTTGACGTTACCGGGTTGGTTGGCGCGGATGGTACAGGTGCCGATAGCCAGCAATGTGACGGTGTTGCCAGCAACGGTGCATTTGCTGGCGGTGGTGGCGGTGAAGGTGACAGCGAGGCCACTGGTGGCGGTGGCAGAGGCAATGAAGGGGCCGCTACCGAGGGCGCGGCTGGCCAGGACGCCAAAGCTGATGGCTTGGTCGCCCTTGTTGATGACAATATTGAGGGTGACGGGGTTGGCTGCGGTGTAGTTGACGTTGCCAGCCTGGTTGGCGGTGACGTTGCAGGTGCCGGTTTTGAGGATGGTGGCCGTGTTGCCGGTGATGGTGCAGACGGTGGGCGTGGTTGAGGCTAAGACAATGGCGTTGCCGGAGCCGCCACCGCTGGCGGTGATGGTGGCGGTGTTGTTGGGGGGCGGCGCGAACGGGATCGGTGAAACGGGACTGTAATCGGCGGTGATGCTTTGGGCGAGTTTGTAGATCTGTACGCTGATGTTGATAGCGCCTGCGGCGTTGTAGAGCGTGTTGCCAGCTTGGTTGGCACGGATGGCACAGGTGCCAGCGGTAAGGACGGTGACGACGTTGCCAGCGATGCTGCAGATGGTCGCGCTGGTGGTGGTGGTGGTGACAGGGTTGCCGGAGCCGCCGCCGACAAGGGCGAGGGTGAAGGTGGCGCCGGGGTTGCCGCTGGGGGCGTAATCGATGGGGGATGGAGGGAAGCTGCCGGTAATGGCTTGGCTGCCTTTGCCGACGTTGACTTGGGTGCTGGCCTGGGGGGCGGCGCTGTAGGTGATGGTGCCACTGGTACTGTTGACGGTACCGCCAGCTTGGTTGGCCGTTAGGGTGCAAAAGCCGACGCCGATGACGCTAACGGTATTGCCGCTCACGGTGCAGATGGTGGGGGTGGTGGAGGCGAAAACGATGGGGTTGCCGGAACCTCCGCCAGTAGCGGTGAGAGCAAAGCTGAGATTGGCGCTGTAGAAGATCGGGGTCGCTGGCTGGGTAAAGGTAATGGCTTGGGTTGCTGGGGTGGCTTGAGCCTGCGCGGTGGTGCTGGCGATCAGCCCTGCCCCAAGGAGCAAACTTGCGATGATGGCGCGGTAGAGACGAACAAGTGGAGTGGCGTTCATGGAGTTCATGCCGTTCATGGTGTGTGCGGCGTTTGTGGTGTTTGTGTTGTTTGTGGTGTTCACGGCGTGGGGGTGTGGTGTGGTCTTCATTTTCGCCCCCTTATTTGATCACGGCGACCGGGAGGTCGTTGAACCAGAGGGTTTCCTGGAGGGCTTTGCCAGTTGCATCGTACTCGCCGACGAGTCGCCCGGCTTCATCGTAGACAAAGCGGGTGATGGTGCCGTTGACGGTTTTGGTCACACGCTGGCCCAGCGCGTTGATGCCCGATTGAACGCTGACGGGGTTGCTACCAGCGACGACGACGCTGACGGGTCGGTTGTTGCCGCCATAAGCCCAGGTTTGCACGCCATCGGTGAGCTTGTTGCCGACGGCATCGTAGCTGAAGCTCTTGGTGGTGGCGCCTGCGAGTGCGTTGAGACGATGGCTGGCGGCGGGATAACTGTAGTTGGTGGTGCCGCTTGAATTGGTGTTGGAAAGGCGGTTGCCGATGGCGTCGTAGGTATAGTTTTGTGCGTTGGCGGGGTTGCCGGAGGTGCCCAGTGCACCCGGGGTGACGCTGGTGAGACGGTCGAGATTATCGTAGCCATAGCTGGCGCTCTTGGCAGGGTCTGAAAGGTTGTTGGTGAGCTTTTGGAGATCGGTGATACGGCTGGCAGCGTCGTAGACGATGATGGAAGGCTCGATGGCGCTGCCGGATTCGATCTTGGTGTTACGGCCATCGAGATCGAAGTAGCGGATGTGCTTGTTGGGGCTGGTGGTGCTGTCGTTACCCCAAGTCCATTCGCCAACGGGGCCAAAGGGCTCGTAGTCGGCGGCTTTGACGATGGCGTTGCCGTCATGGTTGATGGAAACCATGCGGTTGTTGAGGTAGCCGTAGGTGACGGCTTTGCCCGATGGCAAGGTTTGCCCCGACATCTGTCCGGCGGCATTGTAGGTGTAGGCAAGCGTTTGGGTAACACCGCCGACGAGTTGGGTTTTGCGGGTGATGCGCCCGTTGAGATCGTAACCGTAGCTGGTGGTGCCGGTTTTGTCGTTGACGGTACAGAGCCGGCCTTTGCCGTTGGCGCAGGTGTCGTAGGCGTAGGTAACGGTTTCGGCGGCGGCGGCGCTGGTGGCGGGATAGGCGATGCTGGTGACGCGGTTGAGTACGTCGTAGTTGTAGGTGGCGGTGATGTTGCGGGCGTCGGTCTTGGTGAGCAGGTTGGCATTGGCGTCGTAGGTGAAACTGGTGGTGCCAGTATCGGGGCTCGTTTGGCTGATGAGCTCGTTAAACCCGTTGTAGCTGTAGCTGGTGGCAAGCCCTTTTGGATCGGTGACGTTGACGAGGTTATCTTGGGTGTCGTAGGCGTACTTGGTCGGTGCCGTGCTGCCGTTGAACGGGTCGACCACTTGCATCAGGCGGTTCAAGGGGTCGTAGTTCTGGCTGGTGGTGCGCGCCAACGGGTCGGTCATTGCGGCTTGGTTGCCGTTGGCGTCATAGGCGTATTGGGTGATCTGTGCGGAGGGGGTGTTGGGTACGCCAGCACCGCCGATGTCTTGTTGCAGGCGATTGAGTGCGTCGTAGACGCGGCTGCGGGTGCGGGCTAATGCGCCGGCGCTGTCGCCGGCTGCTTCTTTGATGCGGTTACCCATGGCGTCGAGTGTGTAGACCATTTTATTGCCGAGGCCGTCGGCAATCTGGACGAGACGGTGGGCGCCGTCGTAGGTGTAGGTCAGAGTGGAGTTGTCCGGGAGGGTGACGCTGGTGAGTTGGCCGACGCCGTCGTAGGTGTAGGCGGTGGTTTCGCTGCCGATGCCGCGTGAAATCAAACGCTGACGGGCGTCATAGGTCAGGGTGCTGGTCAGCCCGTTAGCATCAGTCATCGACAAGACTTGGCCGTAAGGGTTGTAAGCGGTGATGGTGGTGGTGTGGCCGAGCGCGTTAGTGATGCTGGCTAGCATGCCGCGGGAGTTGGCGAGCGTGATGTTTTGTGTGGCGGTGTTGGGGTAGTAGGTGTTGGTACTGGTGTTGCCGCGGGCATCGGTGGCGGTGAGGACACGGCCAAGCACATCGTAAGTCCAGGTGGCGCTGCGGGTGCCGGCGGGGGTCGCGACTTGGCGCTGGGTGAGGTTGCCGTTGGCATCGTAGGTGTGGGTGGTGGTTTTGCTGCCGCTGGTGTTGTTTAAGCCTAAGGGCTCGGTGATGGTGGCGGGAAGGCGGAAGGTAGGGTGCCAAGTGGTCAGGATTTTGCGCTCTGCGGTATTGGCAGCGGGTATCCAAGCGGCCAAGTCAGTTGGGCACGTATTGGATGCGATGCCTTCCGCGCGGATTGTCTCAAGGTTACGCACCGTGTCATACGCGTAGCAGGTTGCATTACCCTTTGCATCAAGCTTGAGGGTCACATTGGCGTTTGTATCATAGCCATAACCCATGCTCTGTGAGCAAGTTTGCAATGTGCCACAGGGTTCAGTCATACCCCTCAGGAGCGGTCGGCCATTTCGATAATTGAAGTAATAGTTACGAACTGTACCGAGCGGGTCAGTCACCGTTTTATCATCGCCACCAGCCGTGGTTGAGTACGAATTCACGCCCCCAACGTGCTCAGTTTTTACAGGTCTTCCCAGCGAGTCGTAGTAAAACGATGCGTAGCGGACACCGTTCTCATCGATGATTCCGGTCAAGCTAGCTTGCGGGTTTGCCTGAGCGGTATATGTCGCTTCGTTATAAAGGTAGCCTTTAGACCAGATGAGCTTTGCGGGGGTTGGCGGATCGGTAAGTGGCACGTCAAAATCGTACATCGCCGCGCTGCTCACGGCACCACTCGTGCCGTAGTTGTAGTACACGGCTTTCTTGTTGTGATCCTCAATCTTTGTAATGGGCAGAGGAACCCAAGTGTTGTCCAAAAAAAACTTGTCAAACGACACACCACCAAGGGTCAATACGGTCGACCCGTATTCGATGGTGATAAATCTGCCGAATGCGTCTGTTATTTTGGATACATGCCCTCTTGGCCCGTTATTCTCTATCGTCCATACCATTCCGCCGCGCGCTATGATCGTTTGCAGCTTGCCTGCGCTATCGTAGAGTTCAATCGTGTTGTCAGCCGTGGTTAACCGCCAACCCGCATTAAACGGTTCGAGTCGATCATTGATATCGCCAAGTGGACGCCATTGTCCGCCGACGTTTTCAAAACTAATAATGTCCCCGTTCTCCCGATAGGCGTTCAGTTTGGTCGGGGCGATCGTTGATATCTGCAGGAAACGTTGATAGGTGTGCGTCCATGCGCCGCGCGGTGACGCGCTGAGCTGGCTGTTGTAATAACGGCGAAAAGGGATGGAAAATCCGCCTGCAAAATCATTCTCGGCTTGAAACTTGTTGCCGGTGCCGATGGCAATGGGATTGCCACACTTTGGACATTGATCCCCCGTTTGGCGCCGCGAAGATTTGAGATATGCGCAAGCAATCCAGCCACCCCCAGTATTCGCCATCGTGACCGCGCGTAAGTATTCGTAGTTCCCGCTGTAAGGCGCTTCAGCGCTACAAATCCCCGATTTAGCGACGTAGGTGGAGAAAAGTTCCTTATTATCTTCATCGGTACGCTTGCAGCTGCCACGCCATTGCCAACCCGGATTAGTCTCTTCTTCAGTCCAATTCGTGACGTAGCCCATCTTGGTCCAAACGACTTCGCACTGCTCCTTAGCCCGCGACATCGCTCCCTCCGGAGTCATTTGGATGTTTCCATACCCTCCTAGCGCGACCGGATGCGTGCCACCGTTGCCGGTACCGCCCTCGATGTACACGTAATAAAGAGGGGGGTCAAAACCAAAGTCGTCAATCGTTTGTGCTTGTGCGCCGAAGGAGAAGACGAACCAACTGAGGAGCAAAAAAACGGGGCTCAACCACCGCACTAAAATCTGCATCGTGAAACATCTTCTTTGAATGGAATTGGATGGCACAGCCCTCGACGAGGCAAGTTGATACGCGTTGCTGATCTTATTCAAGATGCTTTCCCTTTTTATTTTCTTAATGTGGACGCGACACAACCCACGAATTCGTACTTTAATCATGAAGTATTTTTGGATAGTTTAATGAATATTCAACACACCTTCATGACAGACCAAGCATGACGATTACAAAAAATGCACCGCGACCATAACATATTGTGTTGCTTGATTGTCACCGCGCCCTATTTTTTAAGGCAAGTACTGTTTTTATTTTTTTTAAATTCCCTTCCCTAAAACTGCTCAAGCGCCGCGTAGATGCTGGGGTTTGGCGGCATCGCTTTATTCAGTACTCTCTTTGCGCCTGAGACAACATTCAATAAATGTTGGCGCTCGCCCTTGTGCTAGCGCTTTTATATGCCGCCCACATTTAGTACGCTGCCACAAAATAGCATCCGGCTTCGATGCCTATTTATGATGAATGCAAAAGTCGATTTCGCGCTCAATGCGCAAATACGCATCCGAGCCAATTAATTCACCCAGCACACAAATTGGATGGGATCGCAAATGAACGCAATCAACGCATCCGCGACAGACTTGGCTGGAAGTCGCCAAAACAGCTACTATCTGCATTGACCGCTGCAGCGACAGTTTGAACGCTAACCTACCGAAATTCCTGAAAAGCCGCTCCAGTTCTAGCGTTTTATTTTTATCATTCGCATTTGTTCCAGCCTGCCCTCATGCCTTTCAGCCATTTTGTTCCCCCGCGCGGCCACGCTAGCGGAAAGCCTTTCAATCTCGACCGTTTACTGTTCTGGGCATGGCTTGCTGTTCTCTGCTGGTTACCGATTCCGTTGGGTAGCGTCGAGCCGTGGGCTTGGGCAGTGCTGGCGGTGGGCGTATTCTCGATCCTGACGGCGTGGTGTGTGGGATACGCATTCGGGATCGTTGGTCCGAGTGAAGCTTTTCGTCGAGCGCACGGGTTTGTTTGGCTGCTGCTGGCGTGGTTGGCTTACCTCGCGATTTATTTGATCCCGTTGCCAATCGACATCATCGCGAAAATATCGCCTGCCACTGCCGCCATGCATCGCGAGACGTTCGCGTTTGATTCAAGCATGCGCACGCTGGCGCTTGATCCGCACGCTGCAGTGTCAAGCTGGTTGCGCTCGTTAGCGTATGTGGCAGCATTTGTGGTGACGCTGCTCACGGTCAACTCCCGCGAACGCGTTCGGCAATTTATGTTGGCGCTGGTGGTGTTTGCGCTGGCGATGTCGGTTTACGGCATCTTGATGAATCTTACCAACGCGCAGATCACATGGTTTGGCTCGCCGATGTCGCATGGGGCGCAGGCGAGCGCAACGTATTTTAATCGCAACCATTTTGCAGGCTTTTTGGAAATGATGTTGGCGTTAGGCATCGGGCTCCTAATTGCCGATTTGCGGGATCGCAAGGCCAAAAGCTGGCGGCAGTTTTTACGCCATTTCTTAGAATGGGTTTTTAGCCCGAAGATGCGGCTGCGGCTGATGCTTTGCATACTGGTGATCGCGCTGGTGAGCACCCGTTCGCGGATGGGCAACACGGCTTTTTTTGCCTCGCTGTTGGCAACGGGCGTGATGGGCATTCTATTCTCGCGTTATGCGACGCGCGGTACGGTGATCTTGCTGGTGAGCTTGATTGCGATTGATATTTTCATTGTTGGCTCATGGTTTGGCGTGGAACAGCTTGCACAACGGATTGACGCGACCAGCATTTTGCGGCAAGAGGTTGCGATGGTGGGCGCGCCGGAATCGGTTGAGCAGCGGCTAGATGCAACGACAGCCACCATGTCGATAGTGAGAGACTTTCCGGTGGTTGGTGTCGGGCCTGGTGCTTGGGTTTTGGTCTTTCCCAACTATCGCGGCGAAGCGGTAATGGCAGGCTTCTTTGAGTACGCACACAACGACTACGCACAAATGGCCGCCGAATTTGGTTTGATTGGGTTCGGCATTCTGGGATTGATCGTGCTGTGGAGTTTCTCAGTGGCGCTGACGGCACAAGCCAAGCGGCGCGATCCCCTCATGCGCGGGCTGTCGTTTTCGTCGATGATGGGTATTATCGCCATCATGATCCACTCTAGCGTCGATTTTAATTTGCAGATCCCCGCGAATGCAGTGTTATTCATGGTGATGCTAGCGCTAGGCTGGATTTCGCTTTACTTGGATCGGCGGAAGCCGGTTTGACCACCGCAATCCGCGCTGCCGAACGTTACGATCCGTGTTCATCACACGGGCTCACGTCATGAAAAATGTCACACAATCCGCTTACAATTCAGTATTGGTTTTTTAATCGATTTAAACTCGCGAGGAGCACAGCATGTCAGGAGCAGGATTCCACGTACACGGTCCGCACGATCACGCGGTCGAGCATGAAACACAAGGCCACGGCCATGGCGACACCAGTGAAAAGGGCAAGTCAGACGCCAAGTTTATTCAATGGGTCGCTATTTTTACGGCAATCTTGGCAACGGTCGGTGCGATTGTCAGCTACAAAGGCGGACACACGCAAAACGAGGCGCTACTATTTAAAAACCAAGCTGTGCTGAAGAAAACCGAGGCATCGAACGTCTGGGCACAGTATCAGGCAAAAAGTACCAAACAAAATCTGGCCGAACTGGGCGCCTTACTGACTACATTGCCAGAAGTACGGGAAAAACTAAACACAGAAGTTACCCGTTACAAAGGCGAAAAAGAAGCGCTCGCCACCAAGGCCAAAGCGCTCGACGATGAATCGATCGAAGCGGATAAAAAATCCGCCCACGAGCTAGAACCACACGACAAACTTGCGATGGCAATGACGTTCATTCAGATCGCGATTTCACTCGCCGCCATTTGCGTCCTAACCCGCCGCCGTTGGATGTTGGGTTTGGCGGGCAGCGCAGCAGTGGCCGGGATGATTTACACGGTGTTGGCGTTTATGATGATCGGCGGGCACTAAAGCGCCCAAGCGGATGAGCAAGAAACAGGCTGGGAGCCCGCTCCCAGCCTGGCGATTGAGCTACTCGGTCATCACGTCTCGCTGATACCTGCCTGTGTAGCGAGCAATACGCGGGTTCACTTCAGTAACATCCGTATCATCGCTTCGAACCGCTTCCCGTACGGTGGTTTGAACATCGGAAGTCCGTTCAACATGGCTTGGTGGAAGATCGGTTTTAATTTGGAGAAAGTATCAAAGCCGAATTTGCCGTGGTATGCGCCCAAGCCGGATGCCCCCACGCCGCCAAAGGGTAGCGATTCTTGCGAGATATGGAGCAGCGTGTCGTTGATAGTCACGCCGCCAGAAATGGTCTCGCTCAAGACGCGCTCAATATGCTGCCCATCGCGGCCAAAATAATAAAGCGCCAACGGACGCGGGCGGTCATTGATATAGCGAATCGCAGCATCCAAGTTTTCGTATGGCACCAGCGGCAAAATAGGGCCAAAAATTTCATCCTGCATCACGCGCATCTCGTCGTTGATATGGCAAACGATGGTGGGAGCGATTTTTTGTGCGTCATCCAGCGGTTCATTTTTAGCGGCCAGCGGCACAATCGAGGCGCCTTTGCTGGCGGCATCAGCCAAGTAATCTTGGAGGCGCTCTAAATGGCGACGATTGATGATACTGGTGTAGTCAGGGTTAGCGCCAAGCGTCGGGTAGAGCGTGGCGACGACAGTCTTAGCGGCGTCAATAAACGCTGCCTCTTGGCCACGCGGCAACAATACATAATCAGGCGCAATACAGGTTTGCCCGGCGTTGAGGCATTTACCGAATAAGATTTTTTCGGCGGCTTCAACGATGTCGCATTCTGGGCCGACGATGGCCGGCGATTTGCCGCCCAGCTCCAAGGTGACGGGGGTGAGATTGGCGGCAGCCGCGCGCATGACATGGCGACCGACATGCGTTGAGCCGGTGAACAGCAAATGATCAAATGGCAACTGCGAAAATGCCTCGGCAACATCCGCGCCGCCATTGATAACGCTGATCTGTTCAGACGTAAACGCGTTGGCGATGCGTTGCGCAAACAATTGCCCTGTGCGCGGTGTGAATTCGCTCATTTTAATCATTACGCGGTTACCGGCGGCAAGTGCGGCGGCGAGCGGTGCTATGGCAAGGTACAGCGGATAATTCCAAGGTACGATAATACCCACCACGCCGAGCGGTTGGGGCCGCAGCTCGGTACGTGCCGGTAAAAAATAGAGTGATGCCCAAGCACGTTTGGGCTTCATCCAACTGCCGACATGGCGCCTGGCGTCGTTCACTGCGGAGACGGCGGGGAAAATTTCGAGCAGCGCGGTTTCATGCACCGATCGGTTGCCAAAATCGACAGAAATCGCCTCGGCAATCGGCTCTCTGTTCGCGCGCAGGAGCGAGGACAATTTCTGTAGCGATTCCCGGCGTGCCGCCACGCTGGGCGAGCGATCATGAGCAAACGCGTTCTTGGCGCGACCAAAGGCTTCCCGCATCAGGCTAATCGTCTGCTCGGGCGTTGCGGGCTGTGACGCTGGCTGTGGCGCTGGCTGTGCCATTGGCGGTGTTGATTGCAACGATGACGGCGTGGGCCCGGTCGGGGGTGATTGCAGAATGTCGGGTTGACTACGATCCATCGTATCGTCCTTGAATAGAACCAGTGATTGGTCTGTTTGCGTTAAATTAAACCGTAGAATACCAGCGAGGCGGTGATATCAGGACGCTCAATTAGATTGACTGCTCTAATTCGGCAGCGTTCACTACGGACCACGCTATGATCGAATACCTTAAAACATTAGAACGTCTTCGCGGTGTCACCAATGATGGGCAAACAACGGATTCGTCGTTTGCCAAAACCCTGCGTGATGTGAAAACCTGGCAGCATTTGCGGCTGGTGCGCACCTATCGTGATTTGGCCGCTAACGACCGCTACGCGCCTGCCGTGTCATTCTTCCTCGATGAGCTGTACGGTGCGGGAGACCTTGTTGATGCGTCAGCGCTGCGCGACCGTGATTTGATCCGCATGTATCCAACCATGAAGCGGGTGCTGCCGCAATTTGCGTTTGCGACGGTTGAAAAGGCGCTGGCGCTGGATGTGCTAGCCGAAGAGTTCGACCAAGCCATTGCCAACAATATTGCCAACACCGCGAACGGCCTCATCACAGAAGAATGCTACGTTATCGCATTTCGCGCGGCGGGGCGACGCGCTGATCGGCTGCGCCAAGTGAAATTGATGCAGGAGGTTGGCGCGGGATTGGAAGCGGTAGTTAAAAAACCGTTCATTTACACCACGCTCAAGATGTTGCGGACGCCCTCAAAATTAGCGGGTTTATCCGCTATGCAGAAATTCTTGGAAGCGGGCTTCACCGCCTTTCGTCATATGAATGGCGCTGATTATTTTTTGACGACGATCGCCTCTCGCGAGGCGGCGATAATTGATCGCATTTTTGACGGTGTGGCGAAGCCATTCGAGATCGTTGATAAGCTAACCGACAAAGATTGATGGAAGACAAAACCGCCCACGCGGCGCGCATTTACTGAACATGAATAAGCCTCGAAAGCCAAATAATATTATTTTTTTTGGGGGGCTGTTTTTTTGGCTGATGCCCCAGGTTCCTTGATTGGCGCGGCTTTTGGAGGCTTGGCAGGTTTCGCAGACGGTACGCCCGCCGCGATGGCACCGTCAAGCTGTTCATTGACGGAGCGCTCAATCCCGCCCTTCATTGCCTTTAGGAAAAAGCCGAGGGTGACTTCCAGTACAATTTCTGCTTCGGTTACGGCTAATTTTCCACTTACCCCTGCGCGCTGAAACACGAGTGTATTGCCGTCCCAATCGCCCGACATGCCGAATTGATCTGACAATTTCGCCATCATTTTGTCGGCCGCATCGCGGGCACCTTGGTGGCCCAAGCGATGAGCCCGTTTTAGGTTTATGTCAGCCATATCATTTCCTCGTGGTTGTTCGTTTTTGATCTCATGGCTAAAGTTTACAAGAAGCGGTGGACTTAATGTGCGGATAACGCACACATTGACCATCGCCTAGCGCATCGCATCGCGTCGCAGGCAATGGGAAAGTGTGGCGTTCGTCGCCGAGGATCGTATTTCGTCGCGTTGCCATTGCCGCGGGCGGTGGCCGCGCATAAGCTTTGCCTGGTGATTACCGTTGACGACGCAACAGCGCTGCCTACTAAAACGAATGAGAAAAAACGTGCGATTTATCAGTAACATGAAAGTTTACTATCAGGCATACGAGGCCAAAAAATTGGCAAGGCTATCCGCTTTCGAGCGTGAAGATGTATTGGCCTTTGATGCGCTGCTAAAAAAAAATCCAGTTCGTAGCTATGCATTGTCAGCGTTGATTTGGGTGCTGGCTACGCTCCTTTTTAAGTTGTGGTTGGGCGGGAAGGGGGATTGGTTTGAGTCTGCCGTGCTGGCCTTGATTTTGGTGGTCTCCGTTGCGATTGGGCTGATGAGCGCATGGTTTGGCCATGCGCGGCATCGGCCCAGCATGAAGTTATTCATTATTTTCGTTGGGTTGGCGGTCGTTGGCGGTATCGTTGGCGCGGTGATTGGTTATTCGGTCAAGCATGGATTTTCGACCCCGACATGGGGTGCTGTAGAAGGGATGGTTGGGAAGGTCCTGTTGGGCGGTTTAATCGCGGGGGTTATTTATGCCGCGGCTGCACTGGCGATTATGCAATTCCGCCGAAATCAACTGGTGCGCCGCAATAGTGAGCTTGAGGCCAGCGCCCAAAAAGAGCGCTTGGCTCGGCAATTGACTGACGCGAAATTACGGCTGCTGCAAGCGCAAGTCGAGCCACATTTTTTATTTAATACATTAGCGAGCGTGCAGCAGTTGGCTGAGGATCGGGCGCCCGAAGCAGCGGCGCTGACATCGCAACTCATCACATTTTTACGGTCTGGTCTGGCCGGTTTTCGGGACGAAACCACCACCTTGAAGCGGGAATTTAAGATGGTTGACGCATACCTAAACATCATGAAGACCCGCATGGATACGAGACTTTCGGTTGAATTGGTACTGCCCAGCGAGTTGGAAAGTGTTTCCCTGCCGTCGGCGATGTTGATTTCGCTTGTTGAGAACGCAATCAAACACGGCTTGGAGCCCCACCCGCCGGGCGGGCGGATTACGGTGGCGGCATCAACGGCCGGTAATAAACTGACGCTACGCGTTACCGACACGGGTCGCGGCTTGATCTTAGCGCCATCGCCTGGGTTGGGCTTGTGCAATATTCGCGAGCGCCTTCACGCCATTTATGGCGATGCGGCGACGTTAACCACCGCGCACAATGCGCCAAACGGCTTTGTCGCGACACTGAGCTTACCGAATTCAAACGGCCTGCCGGGATCGCAAACGCAGTAGTCGCTTTCCCGAAAAATCAACGACAAATCCAACCAATTAAAAATGAATATCAACATCAAAAGTACGTTGCAATTCCCCTTCAAAGCGCTGATTGCTGAAGATGAAAAACTGATGCGCGAGCGCATCGTCAGCATGCTGGCGATAGCGTGGCCCGAGCTTGAGATTGTTGCGGTGGCCAACGATGGATTGGATGCGCTCACGCAATGGAAAAAGCATCGTCCGCAAATTGCCTTTCTCGATATTCGCATGCCCGGCAAAACAGGCTTGGAAATCGCCGCCGAATTGGCTGCTGAAGACGACGCGCCGCATATTGTTTTTGTGACGGCCTACGACGAATATGCAATCAAAGCCTTCGACAGCGACGCGGCGGATTATTTGTTAAAACCAGTTGAGGCAGAGCGCCTGCTAGCGACTGTAACGCGACTCAAAAAACGTCTACAACTCGCCAGCGAAACACTGCCAAACACCGCGCCAGTACTAGCGTCTGGCAATTTGCTTAATTTGTTAGAATCGCTGCTGAATCGGGGTGATGGAAATAACGCCGCGATAAATCTGGCCGCAACGACTGCCACTAACCTTGCACCACCAAAATTAAAATGGATTCGCGCCACCCTTGGCAATAAAACGCGGCTCATCAACATTAATGACGCCGTATTTTTCCAGTCCGACACCAAATACACCCGCATTGTTACCCACGAGAGCGAGGCTTTGGTGCGCACGCCACTCAAGGAATTGTTGGAAGGCCTGGATGAACACGAATACTGGCAAATCCATCGATCGACGATTGTGAATGCCAATATGATTGATCGCGTCGAGCGGGAAGGTCCGGAAAAACTCACGCTATATCTGAAGAACCGCACTGAAAAACTGGCCGTTTCAAGACAGTTCTTTCATCTTTTTAAGCAGAACTGAACCTCGATCAGACCCTACGCCTCCCGTATTGATTCTGCAAGAATCGCGGGGGCGAAGCCGGGCGTGCTCACCAATGATGACGGGGGCGCTGATTTCGCCAAATCTGGCTTTGCCGACCCTAAATCTAGGTTGGTGCTTAAGGTCGCGTTAAGGCAGGCCGCTGCAAAAAATCTGGCCCCCATAAAATTCACTTGTGCAAAACAAGCTGATTTGAATTCATAATGGCGAAACACAATATTTTCCATGCCGTTTTCGCCTATAAAAATATTTCGCCACATGAAGCGCAACCACTACGACATCCTGGATATTCCCGAAAATGCCAGCGCGACCTGGATTGAGCGCGCGCATCAAAAGCGTCTACTTGCGATTGAGCAGGACACATCGCTGAACGGTAAAAAGCGCGCTTCGGCGCTAGCCGACGCGAACGAAGCGCATCGTGTTTTAACCGATGAAAAGTTACGGGCTGCCTATGATGTCGCGCTGCTCGCCAAGCGCGAGGCTGATAGCAAGCCGTCAGTGATAACCAAAATGATGCAAATTGTGTTGCTTATCGGCCTGCCGTTGGTGGCGGGCGGAACCTATTTTTATATGGACAATCAAGCCAAAGTGCGCGCGCAACAGGAGCAGGCCGAGCGTATCGCCGAGGAGGCGCGGCTGGAGGCCAAGCGCATTAAATTTGAGCTGGATCGTAAAGTCGCTGAAGAGCTTGATCGGCAAGACCGCGAAAAGGCCGAACGTGCCCGTATTGAAGCGCAGCGTATCGCCCACGAGGAAGAGATGCGAAACGGCCGCTTTGTGCCGCTCCCCACGCTTGAACAACAGGCGCGCGAAAAACAGGCGGCAGATTTGGTGGAGCGAAATCGCCTGATTCAAGAAGAGATAGAACGACGCAAAATCCAACTGGAACTAGAACGGCAAAAGCGGTTCTTGCAGCAATCGCAGCGAGGCTATTAGCGGGCGACGCGGAATTTACGTTATTTTGTCGGCCTTCTTAAGCTCCTCAAAATAGCCTATTTTCTTGTTCTTTCGCACATTGTCCCATTCAAACCAGCGGCCATTCATGGCCACATACACACCAGGTGGCAGCAGCTGCGCATAAGCCAATGCTGAACCAAGGTTAAACAAACCATCGGATGAACCAAATTTATACGGCACCATCGCACCCGTGAGGATGATGGTTTTGTTGAGGCCATTGTCGCTAGCGCGCGGGCTAGCCTTATCGGTAGCTTTGCCAGTAGCGGCCGCCACCACCTTTTTCGCGGCCGATTTTTTCTCTTGCGTGCAAAGGGCATGTGCCAAATAGCGCGCCGTCTCTTCCATCGTGTCCGTGCCATGCGTAATCACGATGTGCTTTTCTTTAGCAGTTTTGCAGGCCTTGGCAATCAGCGCACGATCCGAATCGGTCATCAACAAACTATCTTTCATCATCAGCGTTTCAGCGCGAACTGGTAGCAATGAGCGTCCCAAGGTTAGCATCTCTTGCAAATGAGATTTTTTGAAAAACAACTCACCATTCAGCTCGTTATAGGTTTTGTCGAATGTGCCGCCGGTGATGAGGATAGCGATTGGGGCAGATTTCGGGGCGATTTTCGGGGTGGTAGAGGTGGCAAATGTAGCGATAGATTTGGTTGGCATGGCGGCGATCTCAGGTCTTAGGGGAAATTCAATATTCGACAATAATTTTCTATCGGGCACCATCTTAATTCACTGGAACCACAAATCGATGTCAAATCGAAACGCCCGCCGAATCAACAGCGCCAATCTTACCGCCAAACCGTGCCATATTCGATGATGTTAAGTTGTATTGCATGCGAAAGTGCGTGCCGCTATCGCGGCCCTTCATATCGAAGGTAGCAGTCCAAGAATAATATTTTCGTACCAATCCGGCGGTGTAGGCAGCTGGTGCGCATTCCTGCTCTGCGGTACCCTCCGGCGCAACGGAGGATTGTCGCCGCTGCAGGCGATGCGACATGCGGAATTTTTAATTTAGGTTGGAGGCTGCATCAACTAAAGCACCTCTCCTCCTGCAGGTGCACGTAATACTGGGCAGTGCTTTCAGATCGGGATTCGGAACGCCCAGAACGCCCTGAACGCCCTGAAAGCCCTGAAAGCCCAGAACGCCAAGGAAGGCGAGCTATCCGGGTGGCAGGCCAAATCGATTATCGTGATCGCAAAAAAAGTGCTCGCCACGTTTACTTCCCGAAGTGTCAACGTACAACCCGTTGAAATAGGTTTCGTCGATTTCTCAAGCGCAATGAAATTCAACCCGTTGATCGGTGCCAGCTGGCGCAACAGAATTAACGACTACCGAAAAAGGATGGTAAGTTTCATAAGCTGTAAATGCTTGGCCGACAGTAATGACTCACGCAATGGGAAGGACGAGCACTGCGCAAATCGAATCACGTTCCTTGCCTGATTTGACGCAGCCTACTTGACGCAGCCTATTTGACGCCGCCTATTCGACGCAGCCTATTTGACGAAAACAGCTGTAGGCAGACATGAAAAAGTTTTTAGAGGGCGACCAATGCGCTATCGCGCCAAATCACTAGCCCTAAGTTGCGGAAACAAAATCACATCCCGAATCGATGGCGAATTGGTGAGTAGCATGACCAACCGATCAATGCCGATTCCTTCACCCGCGGTCGGTGGCATGCCGTACTCCAGCGCCCGTACAAAATCGGCGTCGTAGTGCATCGCTTCTTCGTCACCGCCTTCTTTGGCCTCCACCTGCGCCATGAAGCGTGCGGCCTGGTCTTCGGCGTCGTTTAGCTCGGAGAAGCCGTTGGCCAATTCGCGGCCAGCAATGAACAGTTCAAAGCGGTCGGTGATGTCGGGGTTGTCGTCGTTACGCCGCGCCAAGGGCGAAACTTCTGCTGGATAATCAATGATGAAGGTCGGCTGAATCAGTAGGGCTTCAGCGGTTTCTTCAAACAGTTTTAATTGCAGGGTGCCAACGGTATCGTTCGCTTTCACCTGCGCATGATGCTTTTTGCACAATGTTTTGAGCGTTTCAAAATCATCCAAATTGGTATCGAGATATTCGGGGAAATATTTTTTAACGGCCTGCGGCATGGTCAAGCGATCAAATGGTTTACCGAAATCAATCGCCAACCCTTGGTAATCAATCGTCGTCGTACCGCAAACTTTAAGCGACAAGCTGCGAATCATCTCTTCCGTAAACTGCATCAAATGATGGAAATCCCGATAGGCGATATAAAACTCCATCATCGTAAATTCAGGGTTATGGCGCACGCTCATGCCTTCATTGCGGAAGTTGCGGTTGATCTCGAACACACGTTCGAAGCCGCCAACAACCAGACGCTTCAGATACAGCTCTGGCGCAATGCGAAGGTAAAGCTGCATATCAAGCGTGTTGTGATGCGTGATGAAGGGCTTCGCGGCTGCACCGCCGGGGATCGGGTGCATCATTGGCGTCTCTACCTCGAGGTAGCCCGCGGCCACCATGAACGCGCGAATCTCGGCGACGATCAGCGAGCGTGCCTCAAAGGTGCGCTTCACTTCCGGATTCACCATTAAATCCACATAGCGCATCCGATAACGTTGCTCGGTGTCAGAAAGGCCGTGGAATTTTTCTGGCAATGGGCGCAACGATTTGGTGATCAGTCTGAGGGCTGTGCAGTTGATCGACAATTCGCCTTTATTGGTTTTGTACATCGTGCCCGATGCTTCCAAGATGTCGCCCAAATCATAATGTTTGAACGCTTCAAGCCCGGCTTCACCAAGTCCTTCGAGGTGCAGATAGAGCTGAATGCGGCCCGATGAATCCTGAAGGGTGGCAAAGCCCGCCTTACCCATCACCCGCTTTAGCATCATGCGCCCTGCCACCTTGACCGCGGGCGATCGGTTGGCCTCCAAATCTTCTTTGCTGCGTTCGCCATATTGGGCATGCAGCTCGGCGGCGCGGTCTTCGGGATGCGAATCGTTGGGGAAAGGGTTCACACCGGCTGCTTTTGCGGTTTCACGAATCACGGCAAGCTTCGCGCGGCGCTCGGCAATAACGTGATTTTCATCTGCTGGTGTGGGCTGGTTATTAGGTTCGTCGCTCATCATATTCTCGGCGTTTGTTAGTGTTGTTTTAGTTGAAGCTGAAGAATTAGGGCTGGAGCCAAGCCGCTTGTAAGGCCTCGCTGCCTACCCAGCTAAATAATGCCCGCCGGTTGCCCTGTGAGGCCAAATAAACCCATTCAATTGAAGCGATATGCACGACCAGAACGCAAAAATTTTTGCGCCCGAGGTTCGCAACCAAATCGGGTTCTTCGCTGGCGGCATCCGAATCGGCATCGTTGACCATGTCAAGTTTTGGCGCGGGCAGCGTGGTGGGTACGGCAATGACGGTGCCGGGCGCATCATCAACGCTGTAAGTAAGGCGTGACATCGTTCGCGAACCAGCCCAAGCGCGATGGGCGATTTCATCATTCAAATGCAGCGTGATGCTGCCAGAAATACGCAGTTGAATTTTTTGCCCTGCATCATAAGCAATGGCGCAAACACTAGGCCTGGCGCGGAGTTCCGCTATTTTTGCCGAGCGATTATCGGCATGAAAAGTCAGCGTACGGCGCTCACGATCTGCGCTGCGCAAGATCATCGTCCGCGCGGTTGGGTGCCCTTGCAAATCGATGCTCGCCACGACGGGGGCGTGGAAAGCCGCGCGACGGTCTGTCAATCCATCCGCTAATAATCGCCACGCTTCGTTCAATGAGGCGTCAAGACTATCGTAGAACGCAGGAAGCGGCGGTGTCGATGGCATAGACATTGTTTTGGTTGAAATGCTCATAGTGCCACCTCAGGCTTCCAGGTTAATAGACCAATGCCGACAAGGCAAAGCGCAATTCCGCCTAACTTTGCAGCAGAAACAGATTCATGAAACACAAACACACCGACCAGCAACATTGAGAGCGTCACTACCGATGAAGTCAACACTGCCGCCGACGAAAGCTCGGCACCAGCGCGATACGCGAGCAAAAAACCGATCTCAATCAGCACAATGCTCACGGCTACGCCATATACTGCCCAGTTTAATTTTTTAATTTCGCCGATGATCGGCTCGTTCAATGGAAACCAGATCAGCAACGGCAGCGTGAGGACTGCAGCCAGCAGATAAAACATCAGCAGCGAGACCACCGGATGCGTTCCCGGCGCAATGCTCTTTTGCGTGACGTGGTAAAGCACTTGCCCGGCGATTGCCAAGATAAAGGCGGTGAGCAGGGTCGTTTTAACGGCAACCATCGCCTACACCCCTTGTTTCAAACTGGCTTCGATAAACGGATCGAGATCGCCGTCCAAGACCTTCTGCGTAGCGCTGATTTCGACGTTCGTGCGCAAATCCTTGATGCGACTTTGATCGAGCACGTAAGAGCGGATTTGATGTCCCCAGCCGACATCGGTTTTAGTGGCTTCGAGCTTATCTTGCTCGGCTTGGCGCTTGCGAATTTCGAGCTCGTAGAGTTTCGCCTTCAGCATCGTCATCGCCTCGGCTTTGTTCCGGTGCTGTGAGCGATCGTTTTGGCATTGCACGACAATACCCGTCGGCGCGTGGGTGATGCGAATCGCTGAATCGGTTTTATTAATGTGTTGGCCACCGGCACCAGAGGCGCGAAATGTATCAATACGCAAATCGGCGGGGTTGATATCGACTTCAATCGAATCATCAACTTCCGGGTAGACAAAAATACTCGCAAACGAAGTATGTCGCCCGCCCGAAGAGTCAAATGGCGATTTGCGTACCAGCCGGTGCACGCCCGTTTCGGTGCGTAAAAATCCGTACGCATAATCGCCGGCTATTTTGATCGTGGCGCTCTTGATGCCTGCCACATCGCCATCGGATTGTTCCAGCAATTCGGTTTTAAAACCCTTGCGCTCGGCGTAGCGTAAATATTGCCTGAGCAACATCGAAGCCCAATCCTGCGCTTCTGTGCCACCCGCGCCGGATTGAATATCGAGAAAGCAGTTAAAGCCATCTGCCGCATTGGAAAACATTCGCTTGAATTCCATATCTGCCACCACCGTGCGGATCGCTTCCACATCGCCCGATACGGCGAGCAAAGTCGATTCATCACCTTCTTCCTTGGCGAGATCGAACATTTCTTGCCCGTCTTTTAACCCTTGGGTCATGTTGATGAGTGCATCGACCACCGCATCGAGCATCTTTTTCTCTCGTCCCAGTTCCTGCGCTTTCTTCGTGTCCGCCCAGATGGCAGGGTCTTCCGCGAGCTTCGAGACTTCCTCGCGCCGCGCTACTTTGCCATCAAAGTCAAAGATACCTCCGCAACTCAACCGCACGGGCGGACAAGTCGGAAAGGCTGTTGGCGATAAGGTTGATTTGATCGGCTTCCATGATACTTTTTCTAATGTGGTCGGGATGTGAGGAGATTAAATGCGAGGAGATTACAGTGCGCTTAATGTGCGCTTAATGTGCTTGCTGTGTTTACTTAGTGCTTGGCACGCTGAAGATGGCGGCTCAGTTTTAAAACGCAATTAACGCGTTGGAACCTGATTTTTTACCCTCGTTTTGACGTGTTTTTCTGATCCTTATTATAGCCGATAGCACAAGGCGCGTGGCGGCTAATAGCGCGGTTGCCGCGAACGAAGTCAAGGATTTTTGGCGACCCGACAAAAACATCAACTCAGCAGATGTTTTGTGCACAAACACGTAACATGTATCTTGTGCAAAATGATCAAAGGGCGGGTATGGCTAAATTGTCAACGATACAAAAATTCATCATGTGTATTTTGTCGCTCAATGTGGATTCAACAGTTCGGTGTTTTTTGTTGGGGATCATGGGGATAGGTGTCGGCGGCGGTGTGTGTGCGCAAACCATGCCGACTTACATCACACCGAGCACCACAAGTTGGGCTTTTGTCACTGAGACCGCGACGGGCTCTGGTGCCTTCGTCAATGGCCCCGGCGCACCGCCTTCCGGCAGCCCCGGCAGTGCACAAATTACTGTCAACAACCCCGGCGGCGAGTATTTGTACACGCAGCAATATGTCGGCACGCGGCTCGACCAGATCGCCGGGCTGTCATACAACACTTACGTGGTATCAAGCGGCATTCTCGAAACCGCTAATCTGCAATTCGACTTTGATCCCGGCCAATTACCTGCACCGGCAGGTTATCAAGGGCGCGCGGCGTTTGTGCCCGCAACAATCGCGGGTGCGGTGCAAGTTGGGGTCTGGCAAACCTGGAACCCGATGACACAGCGCGCTTGGGTCGGCACGGGTAATCCTGCCACCCGCGTACTCGCGGCAGCCTGCACGCTGGCGAGCCCCTGCACTTGGTCGCAGATACTGGCGACCTTTCCCAACGCCAAGATGTTGGCAGCGGGCAGCTTCGGCTTCAAGGTGGGTAACAGCTTAAGCGCTGCGGTCATATCGGTTGATAGCTTTTCCATCGGTACCGCCGGGGTGGCCGGTGCGGTGAATGCTTTCAATTTTGCCATCTCGGCCCCATTGCCACCACCGCCCAGCGTGCCGGTCAATCTTGCTTGCTCCGCACCTGCCACCATGATGGGTAAGGGTGTGATCAACTGTACTTATTCGCCGGCGAGCAGCACGCTTGCGAATCCGATTTCGAGTTACCAGCTTGTCTGCGCCCACGATGCGCTGGGCATCACGCTACAGACCGTCGTGGCCGCGACGGAGACCCTCGCCAGTATTGCCAATGCGCCGATTGGTCGCTATACCTGCAACGTGCGAGCCATTGGCACGGCGAGCGTGAGTGCGGCATCCGGCGTGGCACGTTTGGTGTTGCCGCAAATGCCACTGTCATTGAGCGGGCAATATTCGCCAAATGGCACAGGCTTTGGTTCAATACTCGTCAGAAATAGCAGCGCCACCAGCGTTCCCAGTACAACCGTTATTGGCCGCTTTATTGGTCCAGTTAACGGCCCCGTTAACGGCAACATATTTAACTTCACCCCCGCCACGGATGTCGGCAATACGTGGCGCATTCTGGGATTAGGCGATATTGCTGGCAGCAACAAAAGCAGTGTGCTTGCGCGCAATTTGACCGATGATGTGCGTGCTGACACCATCGTTGGTAACGGATCAAGCTCGATTGGCACCATCTTGCGAAAAGCTAAGCCTGAATGGGTGCTGGAGGCCGTCATTGATCTTGATGGTGATGGCAAGGCCGACATGGTTTGGCGCTACACCAAGCCCGGCACGAACGATTCTGGTGTTATCTATGCTTGGTTCATGGCAGGTGATCCTTCCACCGCCAGCGTCAGCGAAGTCATTTACCGTGGCGGTGCACCGCTTGACTGGTCGCTGATTGGCGGCATTGATTTGAATGGTGACGGCAAAGGTGATCTTGTTTGGCTAAGCCCCAACAATGACATCAGAAGCCTCACCTCAACATCGCGCAGCACCTGGGTGAACGAGCGCATTGGCCAACTCCCGGCAGGTTATAGCATCCAAAAGCTCGGTGACTTTAATGCCGATGGCAAGGGTGACATTCTCTTCAAAGACGCAACCGGCCGCGTCAAAATCTGGATCATGGACGGCACACGCATCTCAATCGATGCCGACATGCCAATCGTCGCAGCGACGACAACGTTTTATGCGACTGGCGATTTCGATGGCGACGGCACAATGGATATCGTCTGGAAAAAAGCCGATGGTACGCTGACAATTTGGTTGATGAATAAGTCGGTCATAAACCAGCCCACAATCATTGACAATGTGGGCGTCGCGCCGTTGGGGCTGGTCGTGGAATAGTAGGGTGGGGGTTGCGGTTGCGGACGGTCATCGAATTCAGCTTCTTGGAACCACGGCGCAAATTGTTGCGTTGCTTGGCACGCTGCATATCGGTGATGGTTTGCGTGGTGGATGTGGTTAGAGCTGTCAACAGCGATTTAAAACTGATACAGTTTTGGCGTCCACAGCGATTTAAAACTGATACACCTGCGTTACCAGCACATGCTGGATTTTTACTCTTTTCACGGCCTCTCAGGCGGCATTATCGGTCCGGATGCCCTGAACAATTCCGGCCTGCCGCTGATGCTTGAGCCGGTAACTCTCGCCGGCAATGGGGACGATGTGAGCGTGATGCAGCAGCCGGTCCAGCAGCGCCGCTGTCAGCGTCGCGTCCTGCGCGAATGTGGCATCCCATTGGCCAAACGGCAGGTTGCTCGTCACGATCAAACTACCTTTTTCGTACAGTGCCGCGATTACCTGGAAGAACAAGTTGGCTTGCTCGCGGTTCATCGGC